>CAZZAX010000039.1:0-39985 GCA_964653075.1 uncultured Pirellulales bacterium | reverse complement strand
CAATAAGCCGGCTTTTTTCGATGTGGGCGGTACGAGCTATCTGGGCACAAGCAATAAAGTCATTCGCTTTCCGGCCATCCTGGCGGGGCGTTCAATTTTCGCCAAATCCTGCATCGATTCGGTAATCTGTTCGAGCATATCATAGCCTCTGTCCCGGTGCAGCATCTGTCGTCCGCGGAAGAACATTGTGAACTGGACTTTGTGTCCCTTTTCAAGAAATTCGCGCCCGTGATTGAGTTTAATCTCAAGGTCGCGTGTATCAGTTTCGGGTCTTAGCCTTATCTCCTTAAGCGACGCACTGTGGTGCTGGCTTTTCTTATGAGCCTCGCGAATCTTGCGTTTTTGCTCATACTGCCACTTGCCGTAATCCATTATGCGACATACCGGAGGGTCACTGGTAGGGGCAACTTCGACAAGGTCAAGGCCGACCTCGCGTGCCCTGCTGAGGGCCTCATATTTTGGTACGATGCCCACCTGATTATTTGACTCGTCAACAAGCCGAACTGTTTCGGCCCGAATTCCTCCATTTACCTTTAAACCTCGTTGTTTACTTATCGTGCGTCACCTTACCTTTCTGCAAAATAAATTATCAATCCCCTGCTTTTAAGGTCCTCTATAACCTATACAATTATAACTTATATTCTTAAAAATCCAAATCAATTTTTTTATCGGCAATTTTATTCAGGGCCATTCTTAAAAATTCATCCACTCCAATCGTTTTATTCTCCCTGAAACCCCGGATTCTTACGTTAACATTAGCGGACTGTGCCTCTTTGGGACCGACTACCAGCATGAAAGGGAGCTTTTCACTATGTGCTCTGGCGATTTTCGCATTTATTTTCTCGTTCGAAAAATCGCAGTTGCAGCGCAGAGAAGCCTCTTTTAGCTTATCTTCGACAGTTTTCGCATAATCATTGGTTTTTTCACTTATCGGTAAGATTCTTACCTGTTCGGGTGAAAGCCAGAGGGGAAAACCGCCGCCGTAGTGTTCAATAAGAATTCCGATAAAACGCTCGAAAGAGCCCAGAACAGCCCTGTGAATCATAACCGGAGTTTTCTCGGTATTGTCCTTGTCGGTATAAACCATGCCGAATCGCCGGGGCATTGAAAAGTCCAGTTGAATCGTGCCTAATTGCCAGGACCTTTTCAGGCAATCCCTTATATGAAAATCAATTTTAGGCCCGTAAAATGCACCATCGCCGTCGTTGATTTGGTACTCGATAGCTTTGTGCCTGAGGGCATCTTCAAGTGCGTTTGTGGCCGTTTCCCAAATCTCGTCCGAGCCGATGTGTTTTTCGGGCTTTGTTGATAATTCAATGTGGAAATCTTCGAACCCGAAGGCCTGATATATCTCGAAGGTAAGCTCGATAACGCCTATTATTTCAGATTCTATCTGCCCGGGCACACAGAAAATATGGGCATCATCCTGAGTGAATTGCCTTACCCTGAAAAGCCCGTGCATAACTCCGCTGGCCTCGTGTCTATGAACCAGACCAAGCTCTGCGACGCGCATTGGAAATTCGCGATACGAGTGCTGGCGTGTTTTGTAAACCAGACAGCCCCCCGGGCAGTTCATGGGTTTTATCGCATAGCCGACATCGTCAACATTAGTAAAGTACATATTCTCTTTATAATTGTCCCAGTGGCCGCTCTTGTGCCAAAGCTCCTCGTTGAGAATTATGGGCGTGCGGATTTCTTCGTATCCGTACTTATCGTGAACACTGCGCCAAAAGTCCACTATTGCGTTCCAGATAATCATGCCCTTCGAATGAATGAAAGCAAAGCCCGGGCCGGCTTCGTTGAAGCTAAATAAATCAAGCTTTTTGCCTAATACACGGTGGTCGCGTTTTTTCGCTTCATCCAATCTTTTGATATAATCGTCAAGGTCTTTTTTTGCCGGCCAGGTTGTTCCATAAACCCGCTGAAGCATTTTTTGCGTAGGGTCGCCGTGCCAATACGCGCCCGCTACGGACATGATCTTAAAGCTTCCAACCTTACCTGTGCTCGGTACATGCGGGCCGCGACACAGGTCCTCGAAGTCATCCGAGTGCGAGTAAAAACTAATATTATCACTATCGGCGCGGTTTATATTGTCGGTCTTGTATTTATCACCGGCCAATTTCGAAAGGGCATCGGCCCTGGTCATTTGTTTGCGAATAAAGGGCTTGTCGGCTTTGACAATTTCAGCCATCTTCTTCTCGATGCGCTCGAAATCGGCCGGCCGAATCGTCTCATCAAGATCAATGTCATAGTAAAATCCGTCTTCAACGTTCGGGCCATAAACCAGTTTCGTATCCGGCCAAATACTGCATATGGCATCAGCCATTACGTGTGCGCAGCTATGGCGCATCACAATAAGGCCTTCGTCATCTTTAACAGTAATGATTTGAACTTCTGCTTCGTTATTGACAGGCGTGGATAAATCTACCAGTTGCCCGTTAATTTTTGCTGCTACCGCCGCTTTCGCAAGTCCCGGGCCTATCTGCTGCGCCAATTGCCCTACCGTAGTTCCGTCGGTGACTTCCAATATGCTGCCGTCCGGCAGTGTAACTTTTGCCATGTATCTATCCGAAATTACCAATGCTTTTCGTATTTATCTTTTTTATTTTTACTCTGTACAACTTTAACCCGGGGGGTGATTTGTGTCAATATTATTTATCGTCCGATTTATTTGTTGTTTTAAAGTGCATTTGCTTATATAATAAAAGCAGCTTTGAGAAAGTATAAACTAATTGCGAGGAAGGTAGAATGGACGTTAATCTGGTTTTATTTAAAAAAGACGGGTCACAAAAGGCTTTTTCTTTACCGGACAGTACCACGGTAATTGGTCGCCGTCATGATTGTGATTTGTGTATCCCCCTCAAAACAGTCTCCAGAAGACACTGCCAACTGAATCAGAACAACGAAGCCGTAAAAATTCGTGACCTTGGCTCGCGTATCGGCATTTTTCTTAACGGCAAGCGCATTGATGAAGCAGCACTTAAGCCGGGTGATTATATCAGAATAGGCCCGCTAATCTTTCTGTTGCAGATTGACGGTGAGCCAGAAAAGATTATCCCGCCCAAACCATCCAAACCCAAACCGGCCAAGCCTAAGCCGGCTCAAAAAGAAATACCAAAAGGCAAGGCCCTGGCTGAAGAGCTGTCCGGCAGTTTCCCTGAAATTGAAATCGATGACTCAGATTCTTTCCTGGATGAGCTTGAGGATCTTTAAGCTGTTTTTTTTGTGAACGCCGGAAAAACAGAACCCCGATCGGCACCGAACACACAAGCAGTAAGCTTTCTCGGCTGATGTGTATAAAAAGACATTAAGCCATCGGTGAATATTTAAGAATATATAAGCTTGCCAATGACGATAAAATATATTATTTGATTCAATACGACTGCTTTGTCTTATGTATTTGCTGAAAGAGGAACTATATGCAAATTTTGGATTTTATCCAAAATCTTTCACCAAGTCCGTTCTGTTCGCTGCCGGCAGATACATGCTTTGCCTCATCTATAACATCGCTGCCTTTTAATCCAATCAAGCTCTTAAGCCTGGTGATATGGTTTTACCTCTGCCTGTTTTTTGTTCAACGCACCCAGTTTAGTCCGCTTGTCCCAAACAAATATAAACCAACGGCATATATTATCACACTCTTCACAGGGCCGTTACTTCTGCTTATTCTGCTGATAGTAGATACGGCCAAAAAGGCCTCTCAAAGTAATATCAGCATCAGCGAAATAATTAAGCTGCATATACAACAAGCAATAACCAATATACGGTCTCGAGGCTCCGGACGCCGCCACAAAAAATCGGTGATAAGACTGCTCGATTCGTCAGGCAGAAGTATCGACGATATATACGGTCACAGTGACAAAGGTCGGCAGGACAGCCACATCCTCGATTTCACCGAAAAGGTCATCGCCGACGCTCTTGAGCGGCAGGCCAGTGATATTCTTATCGACCCCAAGGATGATGGGACATATACAATCAGGCTGCGAATAGACGGCGTGCTGCGGACAGTAGATAAACTCAGGGCCGATACCTGCAAGGCAATCGTTAATAGTATCAAAGCCGTTTCGAGCATGGACATCTCGGAAAAAAGAAGACCTCAGGACGGCGCCTTTACAGCCAAAAAGGCCGGGACAACAGCTTCTTTCCGGGTAGCGAGCGCCGGCGTCCTCAACGGCGAAAAGCTGTCGATAAGAGTGCTGAACCAGAATGCAGGCACATTTTCGCTGACAGACACAGGACTGACGAAAAAGCAGCATTCAATTATCGAAAATGCAATAAACAAACCATCAGGTATGGTTCTGATATGCGGTCCCACCGGAAGCGGCAAAACCACAACTATGTACGCGATGCTCAACGAAATAGACCGGTTTACACACAATGTCATCACGGTAGAGGACCCTATCGAAGCAATGCTGCCGGAAGCGAGCCAGATTGAAATTAATCCTAAAGCCGATATCACCTTCGCAAAAACTCTGCGCAGCGTCCTCAGACAGGACCCGGACGTGATATGTGTCGGCGAAATACGCGACGAGGAAACCGCAGAGATTGCGCTTCGGGCATCTCAGACCGGTCATCTTGTGATGGCAACCATACACTGTGACAGCAACGCCACAGCATTGGTCAGATTGCTGGATTTAGGAATATCGCCTCTTCTTTTATCGTCGGGCCTGAGCCTTCTGTCTTCTCAGAGACTTCTTCGGAAGCTTTGCACATACTGCAAAAAGCCGGCCGAGCTAAGTCAGGATTTAATCCAGAAATTCCAAAGGAAAGGCATAGAATATACACATATTTTCGAGGCTACAGGCTGCAAGCGCTGCGATGGAACCGGTTATTCCGGAAGGACAGCGGTCTGCGACCTTCTTGTAATAAAGGATGATTTGAAGGCCGATATTGCCAATAATAAAATCTCAATTTCCGAATTGAGAACCGAAGGCACAAAGAAAGACAAGTCACACATGCGTAAAGAAGGCCTGAAAAAGGTAGCTTCCGGAATAACAAGCCTCGAAGAACTAAAAAGAGTGGTAGGATAAAGTTTATGGTATTTTGGCTCGGCATATTAACCGGCGGACTCTTCACCTGGTTCGCAATCAAAATAGGCTTCTACGAAATGCTGGCCATGTTTTTCAATATCGTAATTTCCATCTATGCAGCCATTTTTCTTACACCGGTAATCCTGGATATTATCCCCACGGCTCGTGAAACACAGTATTGCCATACTCTGGCCCTGGTAGTTTTAGGAGGAGGGACTTTCTTTATTTTGTATGGAATAACATACGTTTTTCTTACAGGCCAATTTAAGGTCTCATTTCCAAAATTATTCGACATTCTATTGACAGGAATTTTGGGGTTCCTGGCCGGTTTTCTTGTTCTAAGCTTCGCAGCTCTTGTAATCACCGTTACCCCGATTTCTCAAAACCGCTTCGTAAGACAGGTAGGTTTTAACAGACAATCTCAACAGGCCAACATTTCATATATGTGCCTGTGGTGCGATTTGGTAAATTCGATAGTCTCTTCACCGGACACCAAGATCACAAGTAAACAAGCCGTCGAGCACCTGCTCAGCGAGACGCAATCAACAACTCCAGAAAAAGAAGCGGGACAAACTACCACAAGCACGCCTGTTGAGCCTGACGATTCGAACGAAGAGCACCAGCCTGACCCACCGTAATATGCCGGGTAAAAATATTTCCGGGTCGGATTCATATTTTCAAAATCCGGCAAGCCAGGACCATATTTCCTGCCAAATCCAGGGTATTGAAAGTGACATAGATATTTTCACAAGGAAATGTTTGTATCGAGCGGCTAATTTAAGTTATTATTGTGAGCAGATTGCTCGGGCTTAAAGTTTATTAACTAAAAAACCAAGTTTAACCAGCAGCTCAAAAGGAGATTCTGCAATGAAACCAAAGACATTAATAGCCTGTATTTTAATTGCCGCAAGCGGCCCTATTACCTGCTGTTTCGCTTCCCAAAAGACCAATACAATCAGCTTCAAACACCTCTCAACTGTAAACGGGGACCTTCCAACTCCGAATGCCGGCAAAGAGCAAACCTCCAGTATCGTATGCGACATCGACAAGGATGGTATAAACGACTTTGTAATAACCGAGCGCACTAAATCACCTTCGGTCGTCTGGTATCGTCGAGCCTCGAACGGCTGGACAAAATATGTAATTGATAACGAACCTTTGCACATCGAGGCAGGAGCACATTTTTACGATATTGACCGGGACGGAGACCTTGATATCTCCGCAGGGGGCGACTGGCAAAATAACAAAGTATGGTGGTGGGAAAACCCTTATCCAAACTACAGTCGTCAAACTTCATGGAAACGTCATGAAATAAAAAATTTCGGAGCCAGAAAACATCACGACCAGATATTCGGCGACTTCGACGGAGACGGACGAGCCGAACTTGTATTCTGGAACCAAGGAGGATGTAAGCTATACATCGCCGAAATCCCCAAGAACCCCAAAAAAGCAAAGAGCTGGCAATGCATAGAAATTTATTCATGGAGCAGCGACAGCGAGATGGAGCAAAGGGGGACATATCCGGGCTTTAAGGCAATCAACGAACATGAAGGACTGGCCAAAGCGGATATAGACGGTGACGGTAAGCTCGATATAGTTGGCGGGGGCCGCTGGTTCAAACACAACGGCCAAACCAGCTATACACCCAATATTATCGACGCCGGATATGCATTCTCTCGTTCAGGGGCCGGACAGTTAATTAAAGGCGGCCGGCCGGAAGTCATATTAGTCGTAGGAGACGGATGGGCACCTCTTATGATGTACGAATGGAAGAAAGGCACCTGGGTTGGTAAAAAGGTGATTGAAGAAGTAGATTGCGGCCATTCACTGGAACTGCTCGATTTTAACAACGACGGCAATCTCGACATCTGGGTGGCGGAAATGCGCTTAAGCGGCAGAAATCCGGATGCCAAAAACCTGATCCTGCTGGGTGACGGCAAAGGTAATTTTGAAACGATACAGGTTTCAAGAGGTATAGCCCTTCACGAATCGAAAATCGCCGACCTCGACGGAGACGGTGACTACGACATCTTGGGCAAACCCTACGGCTGGCAAACACCACGGCTGGATATCTGGCTCAACCAAAGCAAATAGCTGTTTTTCAATGTCACGAACCGTAGGGACAGGCCCCCGTTGAACAGGCACTCGTTGGAGACGGGCCGCTCGGACATGATTCGCAGGCCTGGGCAGCCGACTTGCTCTGTCCAACGGCAAAACCGCTTAACAGCTTCTTTAAGTCGGGACTGCCGCACTGTTGGCATTTATGTTTTCGAGGAGTTCTCGTTTTTTCCAAAAACTTCATTATATGACCACATTTGCTGCACTTGTATTCAAATATCGGCATCGATCAATCTCGTACTAAAAACAGTGTAAATTAACTCCCGGAAGCCCCCCGCTTAGGCGGAACCCAACAATAATTCTATAAGTGTTTCATACTGAGAGAAATCGGGCACGATGACATGTGCGCCGGCTTTGACCAGACGGGTGCGCTTTTCGGCACTTAAGCCGTGACGGCGAATCTCATCGCTGGCGATACCAACGGCAATTCCATCACGTTTCCGGCATTCGCGTATCTCAACGGGACCATCGCCAAAAACAACCAGCTCAGGACCCTGCAATTTATTCTCAGCCATTATTTTTTCTATGACCATTTTTTTGGAATACTTGGTGACATCGCCTACCGCACCGTAAACACCGCCGTCAAAAAGCTGCGCGTAACCGAGCGCTTCGGACTCAGCGATAACATCGTGACGGTCGGTGCCGCTGGCAAGATAAAGTTTTATCCCACTTTTTTTCAGGGCTTCTACAAATTCCAATGCGCCTTTAATCGTATAATCATTAATGTCGAGCTCGCCGCTGTTGAATTTTCCGATTCGCCTGTTCACAAGCTCCATCAGGGCATCATTATAAATTTCCTTATAGCCGAATTTGTCGAGGACATCCACATCTGCGACGATGCCGAACTCTCTGACCATTTCGACAAGGGCCTCCATCTGTATGATGGTCTGAATGCCCGTGGACTTGTCGATATAGTCGGCGAGGCGGCTTTTAACCTTGTGATAAAGGGTTTCATCGGCGGTTTCATATTTGTCACCGAGAACGGCCCTGACCATCACGGGAGCCATAACCTGCTCCCAACCCTGCCTTAAAGTGCTAATAGTCCCATCATTGTCAAATACAGCGTGCTTTATTCTGCCAAACGGTATCGATTCATAGCAAAGCTCTATTTCGCTGTCCTGGAAATAACAGGCCCCCCGCCGGTCGGATGCGAGCTCCGGCTGATAGATATAATCCGTATCACTTCCGATTTCGAGAATCTCAGAGCCGCAAGCCGTACCTGTCTGATATAATTTCTGAACGGTAACAGCGGCCGCCAAATTTGCAAATTCGGACGCCTCGACCGGCCCGACACCTGCGCCCAGACATAAAGCCAAAGCGCTTGTCACGGTATCACCTGCGCCGACGATATCGAGCTTTTTCAATAACTGGATACCCGGCACCTCGTGGACACCGTCGGAATCAACGGTCAGGATACCCCGGGGGCCGCGGGTAAGAAATACAGGCTTGTTAAACTGCTTATAAA
This sequence comes from uncultured Pirellulales bacterium, assembly GCA_964653075.1. Lineage (GTDB taxonomy): Bacteria > Planctomycetota > Phycisphaerae > Sedimentisphaerales > Anaerobacaceae > NIOZ-UU13. The sequence goes on along the minus strand of CAZZAX010000039.1, from coordinate 31,372 downwards.
GATTCAGGGCGTATTTATTCACATTAGCCAATGTAAGAACATCACCTAATTTGACATCGACATTGTTCAACCGGGCCGCTTCCAAATCATTTGTCTTGCGGTAGATATTCTTAAACCTGTGGCCAAAGTGCCTCGAATCAAGCAGCACTATTTTGTCGGTAAATTTTTCGAAAAGAGCGTTGGCCCGGTCTATGAAAGATTCGTTCGTAATACTACCGGGTACCTGCTGGTTCATAATCAGGGCATCCGCATTCTGCAGGGAATCGGCGATTCCATCCAATATCGCCAGGTCGGTTTCGGCGGTTCGTTTGTTGAAAAAACCGAAGTCAATGCGCGGCTGCTCTTTGTCCTCAAGGTACGGCTTGCCGAAAGTCACGGTATCGAAATTTTCCTTTTGAATAACCAGATATTTCGTATCGACATTAAGCTCGTGGAACTGGCGCCTCAGCTCTCTGCCGAAGATATCGTCACCAACAACCCCTATAACCTGTATCGCTGCCGGCTCGAGGGCGGCAAGATTGGCAACGACATTCGATGCGCCGCCAAGGGAATAATAATGCTTGCCGACCGCCCGGGCCTGGAGGCCGGTTTCCAATGAAACTTCCGAGCCGCGGGCATCGAGCAGCCAATAAGCATCAACGCAGAAATCACCATAAACCGCTATTTTAACTTTTTCAATCCGGGTCAGGATTTCATTGATGCGCTCTTGCTTCATCGTTAAACACCTTTTAGCTACAACTGTTCCATAATCTTTTTATAAAGCAACGGAAATGTTTGTTTCTGGTCGCCCTGTATATAAAAGCCTTTGCCGTTGAAGGCCTGGGGAATTCGCGTTACAATGCTCTTTTGGTCACGGAAATAATAACCTTCTTTAGACTCATCGCTCATCGCCTTCGGCCCATGGCCGCGAAGGTCAAAGTCGGCGGTGATTATATTATTCGGGGCACTGCCTGCATTGGCGGTCATTGAGACGGCTTTAAGCAGAACTTCCGGGCCTGTTACGGCACTTCCAATATTGAGTATTACACCGCCTTGTGTAAATTTGGCTATTTCATTCGTATAGATAAGGAAATCCCGGCCTGAACAGCCGCCTTTCGCCTGACCATCGAAAGATGGATGCTGATCGATTACGTCCGTGCCTATTCCAACGTGAACGGTGAAGGGAATATTACTTTCATAAGAGGCGACAAGGACACTGACTTGCGGATTGCTAAAACTGCACGGTGAATTGTCTTTTGCAGCCAATGAAAGGATCCTGCTGCGGAAATCTTCGTCACAGATAGTTTTGCCGAGTGATTCACCACAGCCAAGTTTGTTTTCGTTACCGACAGACAAAGCAAAATTGATATAAGCAAATTCGTAAGCCATTCCAAATCGGCCCTTGCCGAGTGCATCGGGAACATTTTCGCTGGTCTGGCCTATCATCGCCAGCTCAAAATCGTGTATGGCTGTAGCACAGTTACCTGCAACCAGGCTAACGAGGCCGCGTTTTACAAGGTCGGCAAGCAAAGGGCCCAGGCCGTTCTTTATCAAGTGGGCGCCGGTAAAAAGGACAACGGGTTTTTCCGATTTTCTGCTCGAAACTATCGTCCGGGCAATGGTCTCGATATCACTGCAAATCTTGTCCGGCAAGTCGATAACAAGATTGTCAATGTCTCCGGGCCCGACAAGGTCATCGAGCGTAACCTTATTGCTGCGCGTACTCAAAGGGTAGGTATCGATTTTGTCGAGGTCAAAAACTTTGTATTTGCCATCGTACTGCATATATGAGCATCTGTTATTGAATCTTTTCAAGTAACTTTTCAAGCCGCTTTATGGATTGCACCATACAACGAACGGTATGATAGTTCACCTTCCATGAATGGCTCATATGCGTCCAGACAGGCTCGCCCTCTCTGGCAAGCAGCGGCCACCACTCACCTACGGAATGGTTTATCATCTTGTCGAAAACAAAACGGTGCACGTTTTCATAGGCAGGCCAGTATTTTTCAGGCCCGAACCGCAACGCCGCCTCCAACATCCCAATCATAACCTCCGCCTGCTGCCAGAACTCTTTTTCCCTGTCGTACACACCGCCGGAATGCGGGCCTTCGACGTAAACACCGCCGTATTCTTTGTCGATACCGTTCGTCATTCCATGGTCCATCGCCTTTATAATAATGTCACGATATTGTTCAAAGCCTTCACCCATAATATCCGTAGCATGGGCCAGGAGCCAGGCAAATTCCACGTTGTGGCCGGCTGAGGTATTGTCGTCGGCGTTGGGCTTTTCTCCACCCTCGGCAAAACGGTCCCAGCCCCAAATGATATCAAACTTTATCTGTGGTGCTATCTGCCAGTCGGGTGTAAACTGCGGTATTCCGGTCGCGTACTCAGGGTGAAGGATTCTCTTTATCAAAATATCTATATCTTCGATTAACTTTCGGCGGTGTACGCTTTTGCCGCTGCATTCGTACAATGTAGTAAACGCCTCCATCAGGTGCATGTGAACATCGAGGGTCTTTCTGTCACCGCCTCCGCTACCCGGCCCGCACAGGTCCCAGTTTCTCTCATACATCTCAAAATACCCGCCGTACATTGTGTCGGCACAGTACTTCTGCATAAGGTCGAAAACCTTCCCGGCGTATTCGGCGCCTCTCGGGTCACCGGTTGCCAGTGTATATTCGCTGAGCGAATAAATCGCAAAGCTGAAGCCATAAATAATCTTCTTATCGATGGCGACATTGCCCTTGCGGTCCACGGTCCAGAAGAATCCGCCGTATTCGGTGTCCCACATTTTGTCGATTAAAAAATCGACGCCGTGTTTTGCGTATTCGGCACATTTGCCGTTGCCGTAGCCGGCTCTATGGGCCGAGGCCATCGTATAAACGGTTCGGCTCTGAGCGATTAACGATTTCTCGTCCTCACCGGTATCATTGCCTTCCTTATCGAAGTGAGTAATAAAGCCGCCGTTCTTATCGTCCTTACATCGGTCCAGCCAGAAAGGCAGCAGTTCTGTGGTCAGGTGTTTTTTACACTCCTCAAGACAGGCCGATACCTTTTTAGCATCAAGAGCCATTTTGCACTCCTTTCAATCAGTCGTTGTGTACATGTTATCATCTAAAAGGTATCCCAGAAATCTTTGATAGCTTTGCTTATATCATCCCATAGTGGGGCAATATTATCTATCAACTCCAGCATCTTCTCGCCTTTTAGCTGAAAACCGTATCCACTTACGAATCTATGTCTAAAATTTCTATACTGGTGCAATTTTTCTACTATACTTTGATTAAATATTGCCGCTTTTCCTTCAGGTGGATTGCATGACAAAACTATAAGCTCTTTATGCCAGCTCTGTCCTTTCGGGATAGTCTTATAGTATTCCTTGCTTACACGCTTCAAGATATTTTCTACACCATTATAGAAATTCATTAACTAAGTCCCCATAGCGGGCTCTATGCAATAGTCCCTGACCTGCGAATCAAACTTTTTTCTAACCTCGCACAGCCTCTCTAAAGTCTCTTCTATAGCTGCAACCTCATCGAGCACATCTTCATATAATTCCTCATATTCCTTCTTCATAAACCACCTGCCCTTCGGACAAAATCCTTTTATAAAGATGTTCTCTTATATTATCCAAGTCAACTATATCGACTTCGTCATCCACGACCATTGACACTTTACCATAATATTTGAAAAACTCTCCTGGTTTGATGCCGCTAACCGCGATATCAATATCCTTCGCAGATTCAATATCTTCGAGACAGGAACCAAATAACAGCACCTTCTTTGCCCCAAACTCTTTACTAATATCAGTAATTTTATTTAGCTCTCTCTCACAAACTTCCTTTTTCATTATTCCTTACCTCGTTCCGAGCCGTTTGTTTAACTTTATGGCGTTGCAAAACATTTTATGTCACCTGATACTACCCGAACACATTTATTTTCCTCTCGTATCAGAATAACCTAATACCAGAAAATCTTTAATCAAGAATGAGCCGGCTTTGTTGGTAAAATAAAATCCACCTTCAACTGATTTTCCGGAGCCATTGGAGAAAAGTCTTTTTCGACGTTTTCTCCAAAATTTGCGATTAGCAACTTAAATAGCTTTCCATCCAATTGAGTGACTTCCCGTTTGAGAGGTGAGCCATCCCTCTCAAAAAATATATCATTTGGAACACCTTCCAGTGAGTCTACAAGTAGTTCAATCCAATCATGTCTTAAATTACGATACGAAAAGATTTCTTTAATTTTCATCTTCAACTCTCTGCGGTTACTTAACTTAAAATAACCAAAGAATTTTGTTTATGTACTACTATAGGCGAATTTTATCGAAAGGCAAATATATATTTTGGACTATGGCATGACGACAAAATATAAGAAATAACCCCCAGTTTTAACCGGGGGCTAAGTATCTCTTGATTCACGTTTTTGCGGGAATAACAGTTTTAGCTTTTTGCCTGGTCGAGTATCAGGTCCTTAACTTTCCGGCTGGGCAGATTAAGTGCTCCATAAGCGGCGGCCGCTGCGCTGCGAAGCTCGGGAGGCGTATCGGTCGAGCTGATAAGTGAGTAAATCGCGTTAATCATCGGGTCAACCAGCATGTTTGCGTTTAACTTTGCCGAAGTTGCAAGTGAGTCGAACGCAGATATTCGTACATCAGGAGCATTGTTATTATCAAGGGCCATTGCTGCTATTGCCCGCTGAGCGCCCGGGCTGTCGAGATGAGCTAAAATCCGGCCGGACAAAATCTGGATTTCCTTTCGCTGGTCATTTACCGCACTTACAAGGGCATTCTGAGCCGGGGATAAATTGATAACAGGATTTCTGGACAGTGCCAATTCGAGCATAGCCTGAGCTGCACGGAGGGCATAACTGTCGGCCATCTCTTCATTCAACCGGCTATCTCCGGCGGTCGGCTGCGAATTCTGTCCTAAAGCCTCTGCTAAATTCGCCACGACAAGCTTGCTTTCGGCAAATGGCTCCTTTGGCCCTGCGGCAGCTATTGCTATAGCAGCGCTGTATCTTACCATTACATCATTGAAAGACAGGGCCTCAAGCAACGGCTGAGCCGGCCCTATGCGATAAAGCAATGATTTTTCACCGGCAGTGGTACCCAATGCCTCAATAACACCAAGTGCGACATGGGCGTTCTTGTCTTTGACGGCCCTTGCAAGGGCCTGATGGAGATATTCAACTCCGGCGGTGGTGGCATAGACCAGTGCATCTGCGTGGCTCTGACCAAAGTAACTGGGCATCGTCTCGATACCGGCGGATTCAGCTTTGAAAAAGGCAGCCAGCCATAGGCCAATAGCCGGACCAAATCCCGCGTCGGCTTTAAGCGCCCATTCGCAGCAGCGCATCGCCATAAGTTCGTTAAAGTAACTCTTGGGCACTTCTATCCGAGTTAACCGCTGCTGATTAGCATCCCAGAACCAAACATTTGCAAAATCGGCATCCTCAGCAGGAGTCAATGACTGCGAATGATAATAATATTTCTCGGCAAGCTCGAAGAACAACTGAGCAGCCGAAATTTTCAAAGTACCCGGATCAATTTGAGTCAGGGCGATTTTGGCCTGCTCGCGAATTTCAGACGAACCATCGTTTTCGGCAATATACTTAAGATAGGGTGCTGATTGGGGATATCCAATCTTTTCCAGAGCCATAATTATCTGGTCTTTGAGTGCCACATCCTGAGTCTGCAAAGCTGCTGCAAGGGGCCTTATTGCATCTCTGCCAACTTGGGGAAGAGCCCGTACAATATCCGGCAGCTCATCTTCGCGGGAATTGTCGGCCATCGCATCAAGCATAAACGGTATCGCATATTCACCGGCATTTCGAAGCCGCTTAACCGCAATGAACCAGCCGCGATCGGTACTGCTGAGTCTCCTTATCTCTGTCACAATAACCTTCGGGTCGGCACGACGGGCAAAGCTGCCCTTCTCGATAAGGTCGATGATTTTACCACTCAACTCTGCCAGATTAGGGTCAGGAGCGAATTCGTTCACTCGTAATAAAATCGCGTAACCCTGAGCATTGGCTTTACTTAGCTCAAGCAATTTTACCGGATCGGGATTACTGTCCAGAATCGTCTGTGCATATCCCCCGGCTAAATCGAACCGGCCAATCTTGGTATAATGCAGGAAATCATTCCAGCTCTCCTCAAGAGTCTGAGCAAAACCGGCGCTGACTACAACAAGTGTCACTGCTATAATTGCCGTGGCAGTTTTTCCGTTGAACATCGAAATTTCTCCTAAAAACTCTCTGCTTTTCTATCACAAAAAGGCTCAGTGGCCAAAAAACATAGATAAAGAACCAGATTTGCCGGCCCTTACCTCCAAAAACACCTCGATTGAATCGATTGTCGCCGTACTTCACGTGGACAAAAACCGTCTCTAATTACAATATACTACCAGTAAATAACGTTCTTGTCAATAAAAAACCGCTCTACTTACAGGAATAAGCAATGATTAAGTAATTTATAATTACATTTCAAAGCGGTAAGCACCATAATATCGGATGTAACCGCTCAATTTATCGAAAGTCCCCCGCCGGTCAAGCAAAGAATATAATCAAGCAAAAAAACTATTATGGCCCAAGAAAATGGCTTTACGCATGTGGTACGTCCTGTCCTTTTTGCGTTAAAATAAGGGGGCCTATACCGAACCAATCAGTATAGGCCCCAAACTGATGCAAATCTTAGCAGTCCGGTTCGCATTTTTTGCGAACTATTTCAGACCTTCGTTAATCCAACCAATATTATTGACTTGCAAGTCCACTAACGGCTGCCGCAGACAACGCCTGATCATAAATCCGAACATCATCAACGAGGCCGTCCCAAAAACGGTTTAAGGCTTGAGCATTCTCACCGATAAGCACAGGATATTCGCCAACAGTAATGCCACCGGTATCGGGATTGGTACCTTCCAAGACACCATCTAAATAGATCTTCGCACCATCTATAGTATCAATAGTGGCGGTCACATGATGCCATTCACCCAAAGGTACTTCGCTGGCAGTTCTTGCAGCCTGCCAACCTCGGTCTCCTCCTGCGGTGAAACCAAAATCCATGGTCTGAGTATCGTCGCCTCTGGCAAGTCTCCAGGCATTATCACCTTTGGCAACAACCGTCTGCCATGTGGCGCCGGTCGCTCTCCAATTAATCCAGAGACTTAGTGTAAAGGCGTCGGTGATATCGAATATTGTGTTGTTGCCACAATCCACGTAGTCATCCACACCATCTAAATCTATCGCTCCGCCTATAACACCATCTACCCACTGTGGGTCACCAACCAAAGTACCATCGTTCCCAAAGCCACTTGAGTCAAGAGCTACAGTGCCGGCTCCATCATCGAGCTTCCAGTGGGCCACGAGTGCGGGAACTCCTAACAGCTCGACTTCAGCAATCTGCATACTATTGACAGACCCACCTACCGGGCCTAGAATTGCCGTGAAGATAATCTGATAGTGCCTGTATGCCACGTCATTATCAAACATAATCGGCGTTGCGTTCATGGTGAAACGCGGCCATTCCACTTCCTGGGCGAAATCAACGATATCGCCGCTGGCAATCAACGTATAGGGTCCATCAATACTGTCATTGGAACCAGAAAGTTCAAATGCAATCGGATCTCGACCCGGAGTGTCATTGGCTGTTGTTAAAGCAAGTCCGGTGACAATAGTCGTTCCAGACGGTGTAATCTGCAAACCAGCACCGCCTGTATTGGGATCAGGATCAAAATCGCCTTTGAAATGCAGATACTTCGTTGAGATATCATCATCGAACGCAAGGTCAGGTGTTTCAGCATCCGGCCAGTCTCCATCATTCGGGACACCCTGGACGGCATCCCCGAGCCCGGTGACGTCAGAGACAGCTCCCATAAGTTTCAGAATTTCCACATCCGTTAAAGTCTTATTGTAGAGTCTGACTTCGTCAATCAGACCTGTCATGACTCTATCGCCTCCGAAACCAATGTCCCTGCCCATACTGATCAGGCCGTCAAGGTTGGTGGGTACATGCTCAGCAACATTGGTCGCTGTTTGCTCAATACCATTGAGATACAGCTTGCCCTGATCCGGTGCGATTGTCAGAGCGGCAAAGTACCATTCGCCGTTGGGAATCGGCAATCCTGAGGCAAACTGCCAGTATTGGTCGGCACCCCACATATAAGTCAGCACATTACCATCGTGCTGTAAACCTAAGCAACCAGGCTCGGTACCTCTGTGAGTCAAAATACCTGACCACGCCACTGGTGTTTCATCGTGCTTTACCCAGCCTGCAACAGTAACGGTGTTAGTGACAATATTAAGAGGAGCTATGGTCTCAATGTAGTCAACCTCAGCACTTTCAATAGCCAGGGCACCTCCGAAAAGACCTGTTACCCATTCCGGATTTCCGAATAATAGACCGTGGTTACCGTGACCTGATCGGTCAATTGCTGTGGTACCTTCACCAGATTCGAAATCGTAGTATATCAAAAGATTCGGATCTGTTATTGCTATAGGCGTGAAATAACTATCGCTATGCCTGGCGATATCGCCATCGGAAAGTGCCGAGTCGAAGATAGCCACGCCAAAGATAGCGCCGTCGAAGTTGTCGAAGGATTCGCTTCCGTCTTCACCCTGTGCGCCGTAGCCGATGCCGACAAGGCCTGACAGAGTAATGGCTGAATCGACACTGCCTTCCAAGACGCCATTGACATACAGCGCAGTTGTAGCGGTATCTTCGCTTGAAACGAAGGCAAGATGTGTGTACTCACCGGGTGCTGTGGGAACTCCAAAATCAAGGTCAACAACGCCAAAGACGGTCGCGCCATAGGTGCCTGTGTTGTTCCACTGCTCATACTTTAATCCAGCCTGGGTGTCGCCAAACTGTCTTCTGCCGATAAGGCACATGCTGGCCTCTGTTTCATCAGGATTACTGCGAACGACGAACTCATAGGTGATTTCACCACCCAATGCGCCAATATCGTAGAGGCCGTCTTCAACAAAGGTGTCGAGATAAGCAGGTGAATCCGCAGCCACTGTAGCCGCCCAGTTATCAGTGTTCCTGTCAACCACTCTGAAACTCCAAACATTACCGGGATGGAACTCACTGGCTCTTGATGAACCTGTGTGTACATCGACTTTCCAGTAGTATGTGATTCCCTGACCCAGGGCCTCGGCCGGAGCAAAACTGGCTTCGGCCAGCGAACCCTGGAGCACACTTGCATCTCCGGCGGCTACGAGATCCGCATCAGTGCCAAGATAGACATCATGCTGAAATGCGGTTTCGCCGGCCATCCAGGTCAGTACGGGCATATCACCCACATCTGTGGCACCATCGGCCGGACTTGGCTCGCTGGCTATTTGGGCCGAAACCATGCCAACCAGACTCAGCACCAAAATAAAAGAAGTTAAAAAAATCAATTTTCGAAACATAATAGTCCTCCTTTAAAAAGTTACAGTAATAATCCCCCCTGCTTTGACCACACACCAAAGCAAACATAATAATTCACGGGCTCACAACATTTTATCTATAAATGATAATTCTTTTCAGACTTGTCACTACCTCCTTCCTTCAAAAGCCCAATATTAGCTTCTAATCTGAAATGTTAAAAACTATATTGCTAATCACAATGTTTACTTTACAACTATGTGCTTTATAAATTAACCTTTATACCAAGCTAATTCAACTAAAAATGCAGAAATTTTCCATAAAAGACAAAAATCAACCACTTCAGCCAATTATACTTATATCACAGTTACCGCCTTCAAGTCAAGGAAAATCTCTGCAATATGAGGATTAAATAAGGGCCGATTTGGAGCTTTATCGTTGCATTTCAAAGGGACTTTAACAATAATATCGGATGTAATATCTTGATTAACTTAAGTCTGGTACCATTGAGGCAAAGAATATGGTCGGGCAAAAAAATTGCATTATGCGTGAAGAAAAGGGCTTTACGCTTATCGAGCTTCTGGTAGTAATCGCCATCATTGCATTACTGATGGCAATATTAATGCCGGCCTTAAACCGGGTCAAAAACCAGGCAAGAGCGGTTGCCTGCCAGACAAACCTGCGACAATGGGCGCTTGTCTTTTCGATTTATATGGATGACAACGAGGGCTATTTTGCCTACGGTGACAGCAGCGGCAGATGGAGGTGGGTCCTGCAAGACCAGCACAGAGACCGCAAGCTAAGCGCATGCTGCCCAGAGGCCGCTAATCCAAACAGGTCCGGAGGTACGTTCGGAACCTGGGGCGAAGGCTCTCTCGACAGCGACTACGTAGCACAACAGGATTACGGCAGCTATGGCATAAATCGCTGGGTCTATAACAGGAAAACGGACCAGTCGCATGAAGGTTACTTCAAAAGCCGTAACGTAGAAGGCACAAATCAAATTCCCTTGTTTCAAGACTGCTCATGGTATGGAGCAGGTCCTCTTGACTATGATTTACCTCCGGAATACGAAGGTCATACGGAAAGCAGCACCGGCCACTGGAGAGGTGACAACATGAGACGCGTCTGCCTTAACCGGCATAACGCGGCTACGAACGCAGCCTTTCTGGATTTCTCGGTCAGAAGGACAGGACTCAAGGAACTGTGGACATTGAGATGGAATATTGATTATAATATAAACGGCATATGGACAATTGCCGGGGGTGTGCTGCCGGGTGACTGGCCGGGATGGATGAACACTTTTAAGGACTACTGAGAAGAGGTGCGAAAATACGAAAAGACAAACAAGAAGAGACTTCCTGAAAGTATTGGGCCTAACAGCCGGTTCACTCATAATCGGCGGCTCTGTATTCGGTAAACGCCGAACTGTGCGAAAACCCAACGTAATCCTGATATTCACCGACGACCAGGGTACGATAGACGTCAACTGCTACGGCTCGAAAGACCTCTACACCTCCAATCTGGACCGACTGGCCAAAGAAGGAACACGGTTTACTCAATTCTATGTCGGAGCGCCGGTCTGCTCACCTTCCCGTGCGGCGTTAATGACCGGTCGATATCCCCAAGGGGCCGGTGTACCGGGCAATGTCTCCTCGCAGCCGGGTCACGCCGGCATGCCCGCAGAACAAATTACTATTGCAGAAATGATGAAAAAAGCAGGCTATACAACCGGCCACGTCGGTAAATGGCACCTGGGATATACGCCGGAGACAATGCCCAATGGTCAGGGTTACGACTCTTCGTTCGGACATATGGGCGGATGTATCGATAATTACTCACACTTTTTCTACTGGTCGAGCCCCAACCGGCATGACCTGTGGCGCAACGGGCGGGAAGTCTGGCGTGATGGAGAGTTTTTCGGCGACCTTATGGTCGATGAATGTAAAAAGTTCATCAATAAAAATAAGGAGCAGTCATTTTTCCTCTACTGGGCCATTAATATGCCCCATTACCCGCTGCAGGGAAAAGAGAAGTGGCGAAAAAAATACCGGCATCTCGATGCCCCCCGCCGAATGTATGCGGCCTTCATCTCCACAATGGATGAAATGGTCGGCAAAGTTATCGACCATCTGGACGAATCAGGCCTGCGCGAAAATACCCTTATCATTTACCTAAGCGACCATGGCCATTCCGTGGAGCAGCGAACATTCTCGGGCGGCGGAAGCTCAGGAGACTTCCGCGGCCATAAATTTACACTCTGGGAAGGGGGCATCCGCGTTCCTTGTATCGTTTCCTGGCCCGGCCGCATTCCTCAAAATGCCGTTCGCAATCAGACGGCAATCAGCATCGACTGGATACCAACAATCGCTCAATACTGTGGAATTAAACCGCCCGAACATAAAATCGACGGTAAAAGCATCGTTTCGATTATCGAATCACCGGATGCCCGCTCACCGCACAAAGTCCTGCACTGGCAGACAAGCAGAGGTAAACATTGGGCGGTGCGAGAAGGTAACTGGAAGCTGGTCCACAACGGCCCTGCTACAGATTACAAAGGACGAAAGCTCCCGCAAGCTGAAAATTTCTTATCTAATATCGCTCAGGATGCCACCGAAACCAACAACATAGCCAGGTCAAATCCTGATATAGTCAAACGTCTGACAAACCTGCACGAGAGCTGGCTCAGGCAAATACAGAAGTAATAACAAAACCACTTTCGGCTGTGGATGTTGTCTAAATTCCTATTGAAGCACTTTTTGTTCCGGCAAAATCGTATTCTTTACCGCCTACAATCACTTTATTGATTGTGAATGAAACCGTACTGCCTCCACCTACCCATTCCGTGCCGAAGCTGATTCCGCCGCTTGCATTTGTCACACCGGAGACAGTTCCACCATAACCTCCGCTCCAGGTTCCCTCTACGGTCGCTCCGGCTATATGCAGTCCTGTCGGGTCATTCTGTGTAACTGCAAGACTTGCGGTTACTGTGTACCATGTCCGGAAGACCGCTCTCTTGGACAGGCTGACATTGACCCGTATGGGCGGGGTGTTAAGGTGGATGTATTTCGTCTTGGTTTCAGTGTCCGTACCACCCATACCTGTTACACTTAAGCTGACCGTGAAATCACCTGTATCCTTAAATGTGTACGTGTGAGTCGGATTCTGCTGCGTTGATGTTGTTCCATCACCGAAGTCCCACAAGCGGCTGGAGATATGCCCCGTGGAAGCGTCGGTGAATTGTACGACCAGAGGGCCGTTGCCGCCTCTCGGTTTTGCCGTAAAGTTCGCAACAGGAACCGGAGGCTTGGTCAGTTGAATATAGCCCTTCTTTGTTTCGGTATCCGAACCGCCCTGGCCAGCTACAGTTAAACTTACCGTGTAAGAACCGGTTTCCTGGTACGTATGAGCCGGATTCCGCTTGTTCGACGTTGTTCCGTCACCGAAGTCCCATGTCCAGGTCTTAATACCTCCAAGAGATGCGGATTCTATCGAAGTGAAGTAAATGGTGCCGTTTTCATGATTGATAAGAGTAGCCGGGCAAGTGGAAGTGTCGGTGAATTGCACGGTCATAGGCGCATCGATGTTTGCCGGCTCTCTCGTAAAGTCCGCATTAGGAATCTCAGGTATGAAAAGTTTGATAAACCTGATCTTGGTTTCTGTATCCGAGCCGTCCGGGCCCATTACCGTCAAGCTCACGGTGTAAGTACGTGCGTCTTTATATTTATGAGACGGATTCGGATCGATTGATGTCGCTCCATCCCCGAAATCCCAGAGCCAACCGGTTATACTTCCTGTGGATTGGTTAGTGAATTGTATTGTAGTTTGATCAGGGGCGGTTGTCGGCTCGGCTGTAAACTCTGCTTTAAGGGGTTGAGGTCCCGGCGCCGGCCCTGGCCCGGGCCCGGGTCCCGGTCCCGGCCCTGGTTTTGAAGCTGTCCATTGAAGGACGGCAAAGGCATCTACTATCCCCCAGCCGTATCTTATATCCCAGCCTGCTATGTCCTTGTCTTCGGCAGTGGATTCTAAAGCCTGCCTGACTTCAGCAGGTGAGGCGGCATTTCCATTGGCTATGAGCAAAGCAGCGACACCGGAGACATGCGCAGCAGCCATTGAAGTGCCTTCCATAAAGCCGTAGCCCCAGGATATCGTACCAAATCCATCTGTCTTAAACGTCTGTTGTAAAATCCCGTCCCTGTATTCATCACCATTCTGGTCAACATTAAGGTCACCGCCGGGAGCTACCAAGTCCAGGCTAAGTCCGAAATTGGAGTAATAAGCCAAAGTTTCATCGTAACGGGTGGCCCCGACAGCAATAACGTAATCATCGTAAGCAGCCGGATAGCACACACCGCCTGTGCCGTCATTACCGGCGGCGGCTATTAGTGTTGCTCCCCGGTTATAAGAGTAAGCTATCGCCTGCTCTAAAGCTATTGAAGGCTCACTTCCTCCAAAGCCAAGATTAATCACATGAGCGCCGTTCTCCGCTGCCCAGATAATACCTTCGGCTATATCGGCGTAAGTTCCGGCCCCATAGTTGTCCAATACCTTTACCGGCATAAGGTATGCATCGAAGGCCACTCCGGCCGTTCCGATACCGTTATTAGTATTTTGAGCGATGGTTCCGGCTATGTGGGTTCCGTGTGCGGAGACCGAATCATCATTGGGGTGTTCATCGCGATTAACAAAGTCATAACCAGCTATAAAGAAAGTGCCGGCTAAATCCGGGGCCTGCTGATAGATTATGTTAGAGCCTGCCGGATTTTTTTCGCTGTAATCTTCGTAGGCAATACCCGTATCAAGAATTGCAACAACCACTCCTGAGCCGGTGGAAACAGCCCAGGCTGATTCGGCGTTAATGCCGCCGTAGCCAGCATTATACAGGTGCCACTGGCGGGAATATAATTCGTCGTTTGGCGCCTTCATAGCATAAGCAATATAGTTTGCTTCGGCATACTCGACGTTGGAATTTGCCTGATAAATTTCAACCATGTCTGCAACTGTCTCGCCGCCCGGTGTCCTGAGCCTCCTGAAGCCGCCGTATGGGCTCGTGTAGATAGTGGAGACACCATAGGTTGAATTTAAGGCATTTATGGTTTGTTCCGAGACGCTTGGCTTGAATTTAACAAGAAACTCACCCGGAACATACAATTGGCCCAAACGGGGTTGATCCGGCTCAAAGATTTGAGCCCTGGCAAGCCTTACCTGAGTGAAAGCTGAAACAAGCAAAAGTATGATCAGCACACCGGAATACATCTTTTTCATAACTCACTCCTCACTAAAATTGTTTAAAAAAATAAACCACTTCCTTCCCTGGAAAACTGCTAAATAACAAATACTATAGTTAAGTGCCACCTTTGATACCAAATGTAACGGTTTTTCTGCATTTGACGTATTTTCTGCTAATATATTATTCGGCAGGTAAAAAAGAGCCTTCCGGCGGAATCTTAATATGCCTGTTAGAAGTGTATCTATCGGGCATATTTCAGGCGGGAAGTCCGGGATAAATGAAAAAAATATTATTGCTACCAGTCGGCACCGGCAAGGTCGATATCACCGGCGGGTAGTTGCATAACCGTTAGAGGATAGAACATAGTAATGTTCCTGGCGGGTATCAACGCTTTACCTTTTTTGTCATCGGCCATATAAACAGCAGCATCGAGCTTGCTCCAGCCCATTCCGCCATAAATCGTCTCGAGTTGTTTCCGGCAAAACAAAAGCCCGACATCACAGCCCCGCTTGCACCCTTGCTCCATCGCAACAGACATCATCTTCTTTGAAAGACCCGTGCTGCGATAATCCTGTAAAACACAAAAACTCTGTATCCCGGCGACGCGCACTTTTGATAAGGCCGGACCGACGATTACAGCCCGTTCCACTATTGCGGTGTGTGCTACTATCGAACCTTTGTCATTTTTCCCAAGAACTCGATAAACAGCAGGACTATGCCAGAAGCTTTGGTGCTGATAGTATTCACGGTCAGCGGGAAAACAAACAACCAACATTTCACGAATAGCCCTGTCCAGTCGGGGCGAAATATCTTCCTCGTTCAAAACAAAGAGCGAAATGTCGTTATGTTTTATCTGCATTTGAATTTTCTACGTCATCAGTCAAATCGCTGCTAATTCTGCCGCCAGGATATATATACAGAGATAGTATGCCAGGGTAATCATTGCTGCGGTATCGACGAACAATAAAACATGCTGCTGCCGGTTTCGAATCAGTTCATCATCAGCAGTCTAATAGCGGAAACCAATGCGAAAAGAATTCCCGCTGCGGCAAAACCCGTCTCGACAAGATGTTTCCGATAATTCTTGATATTCTTGATCGCCATGACTCCCAGAAAGCCGGAAAACAATATGCACAGGAAACCATAGGCAAACTTTGCTGAGTAACTCGTGCTCAAAGACAAAATAACGATACTTACAAGCCCTAAGACAAAGGACGCAATCCCCATTCCTAAACTCTTGCCAGGCCCAGCAACATCACTGTCTTGTGACTCCGGGCTCGTCTCACGTATAATCTTTTGCACCTCGGCCTTTCCACGACCATATGCCTTCCTCGCATCCTTTACAGTAGTGACAGTAAAGGCCCGGATTCTCGGAGGTATTACAACTTCGGTTTCCTCCTGACCGAATGCCGTTTTAACTTCCTTTTTAGTTAACAATACCAGCGCCCATATTCCCATAGGCAGACCAATGATAAAAGCCGGCGTAATAATTCCCAGAATGCTGCCCGCTACAGCCAAGCGATATGACCTTAACTGCATCAGATTCCATGCGCCGAAAATTACAATTAACGTGAGCCCCGCCATGAAAAACACTCCCAGCAGTCCTGCGGTTCCTGTAAAAAATGCACCCCATATAGCTCCAATAACGCTCAGACAATTAATCAGTCCGACAAACAGTAATCCTACAGCCGGAATCCAAACGCGGTGCCGGATGGATTCAACATCATTACTCGCTTTCCGGCTTGGGGAGAACTTAACATCGGCCTGCTTGTCCGAGCAAATCGTTTCGACATCGGCCCCCACTTCAGAAGCATACTGATAGCGGCGGTCCGGCTCCTTCTCCAATGCATGAAGCACAACCTCATCAAGCCTGACATCCACCTTTACCTTCTGTGACGGCGGAGCAAACCGTCCGAGCGGCAACTCGCTTGTAAGCATCTCGTAAAACACAACACCCAGCGAATAAATATCCGCGCGGTGATCCACCTGGTCCGGGTGCTCGATTTGTTCCGGTGCCATGTAATGTGGAGTGCCCATTCTCTGACCGGCCTGCGTGAGCGTATAGACAGTTGCCGGGCTGTCCAGTATCTTTGCCAAGCCAAAGTCGGCTATTTTGACCCTGCCCTTCTTGTTCAGAAGAATGTTCTCAGGCTTGATGTCCCGGTGTACGATACCTTCCTCATGGGCGAACTGTAAAGCCTCGCAGATTTGAGGGACAATGGCAAGCGCTTCCATGGGCGAAAGCTCGGCGGTCCGAATCACTTGGCGCAAATCCGTCCCTTCCACAAATTCCATCATGAAGAAATACAACCCTTCGGCAGTATTCCCAAAATCATATACCGTGACAATGTGGGGATGGTTCAGCCTGGCAAGAGAACGTGCCTCACGAGTGAAACGCTCAGCAAAAGCCGCTTCCTGCCCAACCTCCGGCGGTAATATCTTGAGCGCAACAAGGCGGTCGAGCTGTTTTTGACGGGCCCTGTAAACAGCCCCCATGCCGCCCTGGCCCAAAAGCTCAATAATCTCAAGCTGTGGAAACTGCCCGGCCAGCTCTTCCGGTTTGGGGGGTACAAACTTGCCCGGCGGAGTAGCACTTGTGGGAACATCACTCGCTGCCTCGGAATCGGCATTACCGGCCGGCTTGGTCTCTTGCCGAGCGCTTTTCATCAGGCATCTGGGGCAAAGCCCTTCTGGCGCATTAGCCGGTAACTCAGCCCCGCATTCCGGACAGCTTCGTTCTTCGGCCATGTTACTATCTCCTTTCATTCTAATGGTTACTTTCCGTTTATTACTTAGGCAAAATGACCTAAACGTTACAACAAGCCAGCAAATTCTCTTCTCGATATATGCAATTGAAGAGATTGAATGTAACTATTATACGCATCTTTAAAACGCACGTGATGTAACGTTGGTCCAGGAACGTAAACCATTACAGAGCAATACCTAAAAAATTCAATACGCCAATGCATTAAAAAGGTCATCGATTTCCTCATCAATCTGGTCCTCGGCGGCAACAGTCTGGGCAATTTCATCCCGCAACAATTTGCGGTAACGCCTCCGCAGTCGATGTACGGCGGTCCTCACATTTCCTTCGGTCATATTCAGCTCAGCCGCTTTATCACGATAAGGAATGGAACCTTTTTCTGCGGTTAAATATATTTTCAGATGGTCAAAAAGCTCCTGTTTGTTCTGAGAAGCTAATTCGGCCTTCAGGCAGGCCATTGTTCTGTCCAGCACCGTTAATGCCCATGATTTGTCAAAAAGTTTTTCCGCCGACAGCCTGTGGGCAGGCTCAAGGGCATATTGGTTTTCCGCTCCCGTAAAGTCGATAGAAAGAATTTTACGGCCTCCGCCGCGTTTTTGAGCCCGGGCTCGGTCATACTCGTCGGAGAGAAAATGCTTCAGCGTACCCAGCAGGAAAGAGCGAAATTTTCCGCGTTTCGAGTCCGCCATACGCAGCACCTGTTTTTCCAATATCCGGCAGAAAAAGGCCTGAGTATAGTCCTCGGCCTGCTGGTTGTTATAACCATGCCGTCGAAGATAGGCATAAAGCGGAAACCAATAGCTCCTGCACAGCGTCTCCATAGCCTGCTGATAATTCGGCGCTTTGGGCTGACCGGCCTGCAGTACGACGCTCCAGTGTGTGGTTGCGAATCGGCCTGCGCCTGAGACCGAGAAATTCTTTGCTGATTTACCCGACATTTTTCAGTCATATCTCCATCAGCTACTTTATTATGATTCACAACCATATTATACCAGGATTCGCTGCCAAGTGCTAATCCGTTTTGAAGGCGGATTTATGCAATACCGCCGCCGGGATTCCTTTCACTTAATGAGGATAGATTCGGTTTCGTCTGTGACATTATCATAAACTGAGACAAGTTACGTCCTGCTGAGACAACTACACATCGCATAAATAACAAAATGCTGCTCAATGCCGCCCTACCGTGCGGCATTCTTGCAGTACTCATTGAAGAAAGCGACGAATTCCGGGAAGAAGGATTCGAAGGTGGGGTATTTGTCTCTGTTTGTCTCGTACGTCCGGAGCAGGTTGCTCAGTTCTTTTGTCCAGACGAACCCGTAGCCGGCCTCTTCATCAAGGTAGTTTTGTAAAGACTCAGGCTCAAACGAGTTTCGAATGTAACTTGCCACACATGCCCTTACCGCCGACTCGTACATCAATGACTTCCAGCTTTGATAGCCTATCCGTTTCATTGCAGGGGCTTTAGCGGCATAGAGTTTTTCCCCGGCCGGCTTTAGCTGCTCCATGTACTTATCAACGACAGGATTGGCGAATGAATGACAGAACTCATGCGCGGTGGTCTCCAACTTCCTGGGGTGAAACACGGGATTACCATCCGCATCGGGTAATGGCATACCGATTATTGCATACTTCTCATGGGTTTGACCGGCTGTGAACCTTGTCCCGTAATTATTGGGGCCGTTAAGAAATCCCAGCAGGAGCCTCATATCACCCATTTCTTCGGCGCCGAAGAATTCACTGAGCCACGTTCGAAGATCGTATTGTGCCATTACGGCCTGGCAGGAACGAATTCCCGTTTCATAGAGCGCGATATGGGCCTGGTAGAATTCATTGAATCTCGTCTCAGATGCAAACTGGCGGAGTTTTTCGATGAATTCTGCCGTTTCCTGTTTCTTCCATCGGCCATCGAGTCCCCATGGCCATTGTTCAAAAGTCTTTCGCGGGCGGAAATCGCGATTGATATACACCGCCAGTGACATCGGGCCGTCACAGCTCATCCGGCGTGTGCTGCGAAGTCGGGCGGCAAGCTTTACCGCCGCGTGGTCGTCAAAATCACCGAACTGTCGCTCAATATCCCTGACGTATGACCGTATTCGCCCCTGGTTGAATTCATAGTTGCCGGCCAGACGGAAGACGATCCCGACCAACTCCACCCGGGGGTCCACCTCGATTTTGATAGCGGCGACGTCCGGCCTGTTCTTTGGCAGTGAGTTGTCAATGGCGCCGACAGATGAAGGCAGGCCAATGCTATAGACCAGTACAAGCGCCGGGATAACCAGCGCCTTGATGGTCCATGAAACATTATCATTGTAGAAATCAACATTCTCTACGGCAACTTGTGGTCTATCAATTTCGTAGTTGGTAGTATTTCTGTTCATTTGACTCACCGTTTTTATGTTCCTGTTTCAGTTTTTCGATACGTGCCTTACTGTGCAGCCTTCCTGGTGTACTCATTTAAGAACTTTACGAATTCCGGGAAGAATGATTCGAACGTGGGATATTTGTCTCGATTGCTCTCATAGGTCTTGAGAAAATTGCCCGCATCTTCGATCCAGATGAATCCGGCCTTGACCTCGCGTTTCAGGCACCAGTCCGCAAATCCGGGGGCAACAATTGAGTCGCGTAAAAAACTCACCACACAAGCCCGAACCGCCGTCTCGTACATAACCGACTCCCATTTCTGATAGCCCCTCGTTCGCATAACCGCCCCGTGAGTTGCGAAGAGTCTCTCACCAGCCGGTTGCAGTCGGTCCATGTACTTTTTTACGATAGGATTGGTGAATGCATGACAGAACTCGTGGGCGACGGTCTCTACCTGCTGTGGCTCAAAAATGATTGTATTTGCCGGATCGAATGGACGCATACCGACAATGGCGTATTTCTCACTGATGTCGCCGGTTTCGAATTGTACGCCGTAGTTGAAGAATCCGTTGACAAATCCCAACACCAGCCTCAAGTCGCCCGTGTCCTCAATCCCGAAGAAATCACTCAGCCATTCCTCCATGTCCACACTCAGGAATTTGACAAGCTCCAAACCTGATTGATCTTTTGCAACCTCATTTTGCTCCATTATACTCTTGCAAGGGCGAATGCCTTGTTCGTAATTCGGACCCTGGGCCTTAAAGAACTCGTCGAACTTCGTCTCGGCGGCGAATTGCCGGAGTTTCTCTAAGAACTCGGCGGTCTCCAATTTCTCCCATCGGTAGTCGAGTGTAGAAGGCCATTCTTCGGCGGTCTTGCGCAACCGGTAATTACGGTCGATATGGACAGCCAGCGACATCGGGCCGTCACAGCTCATCAAACGCGTCTTGCGAAGCTGGGTAGCCATCTTGACCACAGGATGACCGTCGAAATCGCCGAAGTGCCGCTCGATGGCTTTGGCGTAGGGCCGCAGAGTGCTATCATTAAATTCAGGACTGCCCGCCAGACGAAAGACAATCGAGATCAACTCGACCCGGGGATCGACCTCAATTGTGATCTTACCAACTTTTACTATGTTCTTTGCAGACCGGTCATCGGCGGCATGAGCCGATGAAGACAGGCCGATGCTTAAAACCAGTAATATGGCCGTGCAGAAAGCAACATTCTTTACGGCAACCTGCGTTCTTTCAGTTTTATTGTTTGTAGTGTCTTTGTTCATTTGATTTCTCCTTGAATAACTGTGTTTAATTTAAAGCTTCAGTTTTACGATTACGCCTTATTTGGTCAATCCGAAATTATTTAATGAATCTCAAAGTCAAAGGATAGCGATAGTGAAAACCATTGTTGGCCTTAACCGCCGCAATCAGCAGAAACACAAAAAAGACGATGATTGTCGCTACAAGCAGAAATGCTCCGACACAAACAACACACAGAAAGACCGATGCAATAAAGTATATCGACATCGATATTTGGAAGTTCACTGCTTCTTTGCCCTGCTCGTCTATGAACGGATTATCGTCTTTCTTAATCTGCCAGATAATCAAAGGTGCAACTATGTTGCCGGCGGCAGGCAAAATAATCCCGGCAAGCCCCGCCAAATGGCATATCATCGCCCACATACGAGCATCTTTGTTTATCTCTTTGCTTCCCGGGCTTTCATGAGCTGTCCCGGCTTGTTCGCTGCTGACTTCCTGTTCGACAGGAGCCTCACTTTCGGGTTTTTCTGCGCTTACATTCTCGGCGACAGGGGATTGGCCTTCGGATTTTTCTACCGGCTCCGGGGTTTCTTCTTTTTTTTCCATGGTCATGTTCCTTTCTATCTATACCAATCTGAAATTTCACATTTGACACCAAATCTCATATCACCATGCAAAGACCCAGCCTTACAGGCTATATTCTTACTTTTTTGCCTGTTTTCCTTCATATTTCCGGCAATTCTTATTCAGTGTCTTCTACACATTCAGTACTTAAGGTAAAATTTCGAAAAGGTTACATATCAATTTCAGGTTTTTTTCAGATTGAGGCCGGATTGAATTCTTCAGGAGGAATTCTTCGTTAAAATGACCACCGAGGCGTTTTAAGTTGAAAGCTGATTAGTGTGTGTTTATGCTGGAAGCTGTGCATTATCTATAGTTCTGTATTATTCGAGGCACCGACAGTCGGAACTGCACATTCATCCAATAGGTCAATAATACATTTAAGTATATCTGACCTGCTTATTTTCTGTTTGTTTCATCAATTACAGGGAAATCCGAGCACAAAATTATCTTAATTTGAAAAAAAATTTTTTGAAAACCTCAGATATATCAATTATAAACTCAAGTTTACACTATAAGGGTAGTAAAACAATGATTGAACAGGAATTTTGTGACAACTGTAATCAAAAGCACAACTGCGGCAGTATCTACCATCAGTTAGGAAATACCAAGGGCCCTTCGGTGGCAGTTAAAGTTGTTATTGCTTTGCTACTGCCTCTTGTGGTTTTTATAATCTCGCTGGCAATTTTCGAAGAAATCTTTGCTAAAACCATAAGCATCCAGCCTGTACAGACAACCCTGAGCATGATATCGGCTTTATCAGTAACATTTAGCTGCATATTGATTACAAGAGTGATAAATAAACGACCTGGTCAAGCTGGATAGTCCCGGATTTTTTTGTATATGAAAGTTATTACCAAAAGCAGACTTTCTTTCTCCGGCGGAACACATCCCCCGGGAAAAAAGAACCTCAGCAGCGGCAAAGAAATACAGCAGGGTCCTGCCGTAAAAGAAGTAGCGGTTATGCTCTGCCAGCATATTGGCGCCGTCTGCCAGCCGTTAGTCAGAAAAGGAAATTCGGTTGAGGCAGGTCAAAAAATCGGTGATTGTGATGCTTTTGTTTCAGCACCTGTCCATTCGCCCATCACGGGCAAAGTAAAAGAAGTCGCCTTGCGGTCTCATCCGGTCCTCGGTCGAAGCCTTGCCATAGTGATAGAGGCCCTGGCTCATGGCTCTACAAATCGGTCGTATTCTAAGCTACAGGAAGATTTCGATATAAACAAGTATTCCGCGGGACAGATATGTGAAGCTGTGCGCCAGGCCGGTATCGTCGGTATGGGCGGGGCCGGATTCCCCACAAGGGTCAAGATTGAACCTAATCCCAGACTGCCCAAAGACTCGCTGATTATTAACGGCTGTGAGTGTGAGCCTTATATCACCTGCGATTATCGTATTATGCTCGAGTGGATCGACAAAATTATTGCAGGTATCAAACTTGCACAAAAAGCATCGGGCTGCTCACGGGTCTTTATCGCGATTGAGGACAACAAGCCCAAGGCGATAGAGGTTATGAAGACAGCATTGAAAATTGTCCCCAACAGCGGCAATATAAAAGTTGTTCCCGTCAGGACAAAATATCCACAGGGCGGCGAAAGGCAGCTTATAAAAGCAGTCCTGAAAAAAAATGTCCCGACAGGCGGTATCCCTCCGATGATAGGGGTGGTAGTGCTTAACGTCGCTACTACTGCGGCGATTGCCGAAGCGGTCGTCTCCGATATACCTCTGACACATAGGGTGGTAACCGTTACGGGCGAGGCAATAGCCAAACCGGGAAATTATTATGTTCCAATAGGAATATCGGTCGAGGATTTAATAGAATTCTGCGGAGGCGTCACCCGGAAATCCGCAAAGGTAATCCTCGGCGGGCCAATGATGGGCATAGCAATTGCGGATTTGAAAACTCCTTTAACGAAGACGTCCAACGCCGTAACAGTGTTAACAAAAGAGCAGATAGGCAGAGCTAAATTCGCAAGACGCCAGACCGCCTGTATTCGCTGCGGCAGGTGCCTGGAAGTTTGTCCTGAGAATTTGAATCCCACAAAAATCGCCCATGCAGTCAAATACAATATTTTAGACGTAGCCAAGCGATATTACATGAGTGCGTGCATTGAGTGCGGCTGCTGCAGCTACGTCTGCCCTGCTAATATAGAGATAACCGGGTATATCAAAACGGGTAAAATCTTTGTTGCCAGACAAAAAAAGAAAGTGCCGGGATAACAAAAAACACACGGCGTATATGCCGGTTTTATAATTGGAAAAGAGTAAATGCTATCAGACATAAGAGTTTCCTGTTCACCGCATATAAGCGAGCATCTTTCGACGCGCAGCGTGATGATAGATGTCATAATCGGTTTGGCGCCGGCGATGGCGGCGGCTGGCTATTATTTCCGCATTCATGCGATTGTTCTTATTTGTACCTGCATTATTTCATGTGTTGCGACCGAATGGATTTGTAATCTTATTCGCAAGAAACCTAATTCACTCGATGACTTCAGCGCGGTAGTTACGGGTATAATAATTGCGTTGTCACTTCCACCGAAGTTGCCCATCTGGGCGGCGGTAATCGGCGGTGTCTTTTCCATCGCGATTGGCAAAATGGTATTTGGCGGACTCGGAGCGAATATTTTCAATCCCGCCATGGTGGGCAGAACATTCCTTACGGCCTCATTCGGCGTTTTGATGACAACCTGGGCAGTCCCGGCCACCCTGGATTCGAATATGTCGAGGATTGCCCCGGAGAACATTCTGGTTTCCAACACGAGAGAATTCAGGACTCAGGCAACGCCGCTGGCCTGGAGCAAGATGGCGATAAAAAACGAGCTTGGAGCCGACATCTACAGCGAAGAACAATTTAAAGCGACATTCACAGGCGAAATTGGCGGCTGTCTGGGTGAGACAAGTGTAATTGCACTGTTAATCGGCGGTATATATTTATTGATAAGGCGAACGATAAACTTTCATATACCGTTGGCCGTTATAACATCAGCTTTTGTTTTTGCGACAATTGCGTTCTTAAGAGATTCATATACCTATGTCCCGCCTTTATTTCATCTAACCAGCGGTGGTTTGTTACTGTGTGCCTTTTTCATCGCCACCGATCCTGTTACCGCTCCTCTGACACGAAGAGGCATGTGGATTTTCGGTATCGGCGTAGGAACGATAACAATGCTTATAAGAATTGCCGGAGTATACCAGGAAGGTGTTATGTTTTCTGTACTCCTGATGAACGCCGTAACGCCTCTTATTGACAGGCTCTGCAGGCGGATTCCGATCGGAGGTAAACCGGGTGTATAAATTAAAACACTTTATCGAGCAAAGCTGGCTGCTGATTGCGGCATCGTTCTTCTTCGGGCTGCTGATAGCCGTCACCAGTGCAGGCCTGTCGCCAAGGATAGAGCAGAACAAAATTAACAAGCGCAATCGGCTTGTAGGCGCTCTTCTGCCGGAGGCTAAAAATTTTGTTCCGCTGGATTCGGAAATCGAAATTGAGTCGTTGCAGGGCCAAAAAGAGACTGTCGAAGTCTTCAAAGCTTTGTCGGACACAGGCGAATGTGTCGGCTGGAGTTTTAACGCCATCGGTCCGGGCTTTGCAGACAAGATTGAGCTGGTTGTGGCTGTGGATAAAAATTTCGAAAAGTTAGCAGGTTTCGATGTATTGGCAAGCAACGAAACACCCGGCTTCGGTAACCAGATAAAATTCGATTACTTCCGGGACCAGTTCAAAGGGGCGCCCACCGAAGGTCTCAGGCTTGAACCGTCAGGTGACAATACAAAAACCGATGATGCAGAAATCATCGCGATAAGCGGTGCTACCATAAGCAGTGAGGCAGTCGTTGATATAATCAGCAATGCCATTACCCAGATTAAAGAACAGATAAAACGAAAAGGATTAATGGGCGATGACAGGTAAAACCGAGGCCAAATCAACAGCTTACAGACAAACTTTACTGGCCGGTTTGTGGCGTGAAAATCCGGTCTTCCGGCTGTTATTAGGAATGTGCCCGACGCTGGCGGTCACCGCTGCGGTCAAGCCGGCCTTTACTATGGGCTGCTGTGTTATATTTGTGCTTGTCTGCAGCAACATTATAGTCAGCCTGATGCGCGACCTTCTTAAACCGCATCTGCGGATACTGATGTTCACGCTGACAATAGCGACGTTTGTCACGATAGCGGATTTATTCCTGAAGGCGTTTGTGCCGGCGATGAGCGAAACACTCGGGCCTTATGTCCCCTTGATTATTGTCAATTGCATAATCATTTGCCGCGCCGAGGCCTGTGCCAGCAAGAACGGCCTTGTGATAAGTATAATCGATGCCGTGGGAATGGGTGTGGGTTTTACTGTAACGCTGTGCATTTTATCAGGTATCCGTGAGCTGCTCGCTACAGGTGCGATATTCGAAATACAGATACTTGCCCTGCTAAAAGACGGGGGCTGGTTCGTGCCGTGGGCCGCGATGAGCATGCCCGTGGGAGCATTTATAACCCTGGGCCTTATGCTCGGACTGGTAAACAAGGTAACCAATAAAGAAGCTTAAGGGAGAAGTTTTATGGATACGCTTAACGTTTTACTTATGGGCTTTATATCCATTGTTATCGTCAACAACCTCGTATTCACAAAGTTTCTCGGCATCTGCCCGTATCTCGGAGTTTCCGGAAGAATTGACATGGCCTTCGGTATGGGGATGGCGGTGACGTTTGTTGTAACACTTAGCGGCACGTTGACCTGGCTGATTGACCACCTGATTCTGATTGGTACACCTCTGGAAGTTACGCGGTATGTCTGCTTCATATTAGTCATCGCCGGCGCTGTGCAATTAGTCGAAATGTACCTGCGAAAATTCTTCCCTTCTTTATATGAGAGCTTCGGTATATTTCTGCCTCTGATTACAACCAACTGTGCGATATTAGGGTTGTGTTTGTTTATAAACCTCTGGGGCATTGACTCTCTGCTTGAAGCTGTGGTTCTGAGCTTCGGGGCCGGTATCGGTTTTACGATGGCGATTTGCATTATGGCCGGCATTCGGGAAAATCTGAATATGGCTGACGTTCCGAAGTGTCTCAAAGGTGCACCGATTACGTTGATTACTGCGGGTATCCTGGCCCTGGCCTTTATGGGTTTTGCGGGAATGATAAGATGATTTTAGGAAGTGCGTTGGAATTATGGAGTAGTGCCTGGCCGGCCGGGCTGACAATGCTCGGTCTTGGCAGCGGTTTTGCGCTGGTGTTGTTGATAGCAAGCGAAAAGCTCAAAGTCGAGGTTGACCCGAAGATAGAGCAAATACACGCGGCTTTACCGAATCTCGACTGCGGCGCCTGTGGATTCGCCGGCTGCGGTCAGTATGCCAAGGCCGTTCTGGAAAATCCCGAACTGTTAGGCCAATGTGCACCGGGCGGACAGGAAACCTCTGCGAAAATTGCAGAGGTATTGAATCTGCAGGTCAGCGATTCAGGCCCCCAGCACAGACCGGTCGTACACTGTCGCGCCTACACGGCAGACAAGACCTATCATGCAATATATCAGGGCATACAAACCTGCATCGCCGCCAATGCTTTGGCTAACGTGCAGGCCTGTGGTTTCGGCTGTCTGGGCTTCGGCGACTGTACGAGAGCGTGCAAGTTCGACGCCTTACACATTATCGATGGCCTGGTTATCGTTGATTATGAAAAATGTACCGGCTGTACGGCATGCTCAAAGAGCTGCCCGCGCGGTTTGATTGAGATGGTTCCATTCACATCCGAGAATATCATGATTGTAGCCTGTAACAGCAAAGAGACAGGCAAGAGCACGCGGTCAATCTGCAAGGTCGGCTGTATCGGCTGCGGCATCTGTGTCAAACAAACTGATATGTTCTCAGTCAAGGATAATCTGGCCCGGATAGACTACGCCAGATATGAGCTGAACGAGCAAACCGAAACCGCAATGAACAAGTGCCCGACAAAGGTGATTATCTATCGCGGAAAAAATGTCCCCCCATCACAAGCCAGCCCAAAACCTGGCGTTGAAGCAAAGGCACAAACTTCATAGAAAATCCATAGAACGAGTGTGATTGAATAAAAATCCTTTTACCTTGGTGTTGACTTTAGATTAATGAACAGAAATAAGTGCTTTTAACGATGGAGTTGTTATTTGGTTGGCTGATTCACTGAAAAAACTCGAATTATAATAGAATTTTACTTGACAGTACTTTTCGGTATGTTATACTAAAAAATATAAAAGTATAGGTAATTAGAGGAGCGGTTCGATCAAATCACCATACACCCGAAGTACTACTATGCACTGATTGTCAAGGAAAAGATTACTATTAGCCAGATTGACAGTGAGTGAGTTTAAACACAAAAATAGGAGGTTAAGAATGAAAAGAATTGTTTTTCTTTATATGATTATATTATGTTTCGGCCTTCATAACGCTGAAGCCAACGTCACATTTAGTGGTGGGGGGACATACGACATTGACTATCTCATCGATGATACTGTCGAAGTGTGGGACGCCACATTGAACATTCTTCCAGGCGCCGTTGTAACAGGGATTTTTTATATGTGTTATTCGGCTCAGGTCAACATGTACGGCGGGCACCTCGAGGATAGGTTCTGGGCCATAAGTAACAGTCAGGCAAATATATACGGCGGTTTCATAGGTTTGGGTAAAGGATTGCAACTTTACGCTTGCTTTATATCTAACTCAGTGTTCAACATCTACGGCAAGAATTTTAACTACCCTTATGGGCCAATTCCAGAAACCGTGGACTGTACTGAGGGCACGTTAACCGGCACCCTCCACATGGGTGAAGATATTTCCTGGACATTCAAATATCCTAACAGTGCAGATATCATCTTGCACGAAATGGAAGTGATTCCAGTGCCGGGGTCTTGCATCATGGCCGGCCTTGGCATCGGGCTTGTTTCCTGGCTTCGACGATGTAGAACACTCTAAAAGCATTTATATGTGAAAAGATCAACAGTGGTAGGGCCTAAGATTTTCATCCCCTTTATGTTTGGATTTGAAATAAACCTCGTACGATACGGATTTATAGAATTGAAGATTGTAAGTTGATTAATGAGCTACTTCGCTGCGCCTGTAATGACATGTTGTAAGTTCAATTCGAGAATCATCTCTTTTTTATATATTTCTCTGCGCCGCTGGTTTTGATGAGCTTAAAGTCCGGCTGAGAAGTTATCAAAATCGCCTCAGTGCCGGGGATGTTCTCAATTAATTCAAGGCCGCTCTCGCTTCCCATTACACTTACAGCCGTAGCTAATGCGTCGGTATTAGTTGCGTTATCGGCAATGATAGTTACACTCGAGATACCTTCGATACTTGTTCCAGTCTTACGGTTTATTATATGGCTGTGGCGTTTGCCTTCGATTATAATGAACTGCTGGTAATCACCGCTGGTAGCAATCGCCCCATTAGTCATTTTCAGCTTCAATAAAACTTCACGCCCGGCCGAATCTTTCCCCATATTCGGATTCTGCAGTCCGATTACCCAGTGGTCCCTGCCTTTTAACGGTGCGCCGAAGCATCGAATGTCACCGCCGAGATCGACCATGCCGCCGATTGCCCCACGGTTTTGCATCGTCTCTACGGCCTTGTCAACGGCATAGCCTTTGGCAATGCCGCCCAGGTCAAGCCGCATACCCTCAACGGTAAACTGCACTGTGCTGTTCTGGCCGTCAAGCTTCAGCTTCTCAAAACCGACTTTAGACCTGGCGTCGGCGATTTCATCCTGGTTAGGGAGGACTTGTTCGCTTTTTGCCTTACGAAACAATTCCACCAGAGGCCCGACGGTAACATCAAACGCACCATCGGTAAGTTTGCCGAATTCAATGCTTCTTTGTAAGACCTCGTAGGTTGACTGGCTGAGCTGGACCGCTTTTTTGAATCCATCCCTGTTTACACGGCTTATTTCCGAATCGCTCTTGTAGTCACTCATCAAATCGTCAACTTTGTTGATTTGCGTAAAAGCGCTTTCGATACATTTCCCGGCTGCATCCGAATCTTTTGCTATTACAACAACCCGGGCGAATGTCCCCATAACCATCCGATGCCCGCTGTCCAACTCGACCTGTTTTCCCGGGCCGGCTGAAAAATAAAGCGCCACAATAATTAAACAAGCGACAAAAACTACTATTATGACGCCGCCGATTTGTTTGCCTGTAGAATAGGTTTTCATAACAGGATTTCATAATTGATATTCGAGCAATAATCAATAGAAAATAATCGATAATCAGCTTATAATGCCTGTATGGACAAAAAAGAAGTCAAATTTTTGGCCGAGCGTATTGAGCGGGAGTTTCTCCCTTTTGTTCGCAGCCCGGGCAGATATATCGGCGGCGAAGTCAACCAAATCAAAAAAGACCTCTGGCAATGTGAGCTGACAGTCGCATTGTGCTTCCCGGATATTTATGAAGTTGGAACCAGTAACAGCGGGATAGCGATTATATACGACGTGCTTAACAGCCTTGACGGTGTGGCTGCTGAACGGGTCTTTACGCCGTGGATTGATGCGGAGAAGGTGCTGCGAGGCAAATCAATCCCCCTGTTTAGCCTGGAATCCAAGGCATCCCTCAAGAGCTTTGACATCGTGGGCTTTAGTTTGAGCAGCGAGCTTTGCTATACAAACGTGCTTAATATGCTCGACCTCGGCGGTATAGGTGTTCGAAGCTGTCATAGAAGTGAGGACGACCCGTTGATAATTACCGGCGGTATTATGGCTAATTGCTGTGAACCTGTGGCTGAGTTTATTGACCTGTTTCTGTTGGGCGACGGTGAAGAAGCTATCGTCGAGTTTGCGCAACTGGTTAAAGCGCAAAAAATGTCCGGAGCGGCAAAAGAACAAATCCTTCTCTGCGCTGCAAAGAAATTCGACTTTGCCTATGTCCCGTCTCTTTATGAGTTCGAATACGAAGGGACAAAAATAAAATCGTTTAATGCCAATTCATCCGGATTGCCCACTAAATTCAATAACGCCGTCGTGGAAGACTTTGAAAATGCCCCCGTTCCGCATCGCCCGATAGTTCCATTTGTGCAGGCCGTCCACGAGAGAGTAAGTGTCGAGATTATGCGCGGCTGTCCGGGCCGATGCAGGTTCTGCCAGGCGAGCTTTTGCAGAAGGCCTGTCCGCTATCGCAGCGTTGAAAAAATTATCGATTTAGCCAAGACCTGTTATCACTCGACAGGATATGATACTGTCAGCTTGCTTAGTCTATCGAGCGCCGATTATCCTAAACTCGAAGAACTGGTTGCCGGCCTTGGTGCGTATTTTCAGGATAAGCACGTCGGCTTATCACTACCGAGCCTGCGCGTTGACAAGCAGTTGAAACTGCTTCCAAAGTTACTGACCTCGGTGAGAAAAGGCGGCCTTACTATTGCTGTCGAGGCGGCAAGTGAAAAGCTAAGGCAAATCGTCAATAAACCTCTCAAAGACGAAGATTTGTTCGCCGCCGTCGAAGCGGCTTACCGGGCCGGCTGGCAGCGATTGAAATTATATTTTATGGTCGGCCTGCCCGGCGAGACCGTAGAGGATGTAAAGCGGATTGTGCAGTTGTCATTCGAACTGGCAAAGCTGCGAAAAAAAATAGACGGCAAGACCGGCCAGATTAATATTACCGTAAGCTGGTTCGTGCCGAAGCCGCATACACCGTTCGGCTGGCTGGGGCAAAAGCCGGTATGCTATTTCGAGCAGGCAAAGGAGCTGATAATCGATGAGAAGAGAAAGCTGCGGGCCAAATTCCTTCAGTTCAAATTCCACAATATAAGATGCAGTGTACTGGAATCGGTGATTGG
>CAZZAX010000038.1:0-40547 GCA_964653075.1 uncultured Pirellulales bacterium | reverse complement strand
TTAGAAAAATTGAAATTTGTCAAAAATTACCAGCGTTTTTTGTCGAAAATCGGGCGATTTTCGCCAGTATTGTGTATTGCCCCCGACAGAAAAGCAAGTGAGCTAGCATCGGGGGTAAACTCCAAGTGATGCGTATTGCGTGGTTTTGAGATTCTTCACCCCTGGGGGGCAAGCTTCGTTCAGAATGATAAAGTTTGTGGAATTTCTACCGTAGGCCAGCATGAGCATCGTACAGTATCACAAAGGCACGAAGTGCCGGAGTGATTTAAACTGGTGCGAACCGAAGGTAGAAATGCCTCATATTAGAAATCGGGGGTTTGGGGGGTGGTTATGAGCGTTTTTTGTCGAAATTTGCGAGATTATCGATGTTTTTTGTCGAAAATTGGATGATTTTAACAGATTTCAGGGATTTTTAGCCACTGATTGTACAGATCAGAAAAGGACAAAGTATCTAGTCTTTTCGATTAATCAAAAGGATTAGTACCTTTAGTAGATTATGGGTGGTTTTAGAGCGATTTTTGTCGAAAATTGCCGACTTTTAATAGGTTTTGAGCGTTTTTTGCCTGAAATTGAAGATATTTTGCCTTTTTTAATGCTAAAAAGACTGAGTTTTTGGGGGATTTTTTCCGGGATTGAAAAAAACGGGTAATGGTGAGTTAACTACCTGTTAATAACATCTAGCGCGGCTTGTCGATGATTGATTTTGGTTTTTTGTTGGTTTTTAGTGCTTAGCTCCCCGACCCCTGTTGTAAGCTAAGTGTGTGGTTCTTCCCCGGCAGGAAAGCAAGTAAGCCCACACTCCCCTGCTGCGAGTAATGTGAGCAGCTCTCGGGGATAAACTCCGGACAAGCTCCGGCCAGCATGAGGTGCCTTATAGGCACGTAGATAAGAGCAAACAGATTGAATAGCATTTCTACCTGAGGCCAGCATGAGCATCGTACAGTATCACGCAGGAATAAAATTCCGGAGTGATAAAATTAGTGCGAACCGAAGGTAGAAATGCGGTTAACATGTCGGGTAAACCACACGATAGGACGTAGTAAATAAAAACAGTACCGAACCGGAGGCAGCACAACACAGGTACATCATAGGATACTCAATGTTGGAAACTCGATGCTAGATACTTGATGTGGATAGTCAAATGACTACGAGCTTTTCGTGATTACGGGGATTAATAAATGAGAATCTTTAGGGATTTTCTATAGTTTTAGTTTAAGGGGCTACAAAGTCAGCACATTAATATGCAACGATGGCGATACTGAACAGCAGTATCACACATGCACGAATCAGTGTGGCATAACCTATATCTCCCATACCGGCGGCGCTAAAGCGGCCACAGATAATTCGTAAGGATGTCGTATCTCGTAACTGTTTCGAAAGTGAACTTTAGTTTACATAAACGGGTAGTTTTATACTGTGCCTCTTCGGCAATGTATCTCTTAATTCTACCTCTATTTCAAGATTTGCTTCTGACAGACTCAAAAGAGAAGCTCCTTTCGCTGACAACTTAAGGGTCTTGCGTTTTGCAAATCCGGGTGAGGTGAAGTAGTTAATCTCGGAATTGCCAACGTTTACTGAAACAATTTGAAATTGTCTATCATCCATAGATACAACTTCAACAGATTTTGTAACAATCTCATCGGGCTTAACATCTGTAAATGGTAGTATGCTTGGGTACAAGCCCACGGGATTCACCACTTTAGCATAAACAGGAACAGATATTTTCTCAAATCCATCGACATTCGTATGAATAAATATGGTATCGATTGTCTTTTTACCAATATCACTAATTCCTGCTTCATAAATGACCTGTAGAATATGAGTGTTTGGTATTATCAACATAGGCTCTTTACCTGATGTAACTCCATGTCGAAGCTGCCGAGCCAATTTCTGTGACAAAACATTATGAACAACTTTCACTTGCTTCTTCTCGCTCGATAGCTCACGAATCTCAAGAGGAAAATCACCAGTAAAATGCATGGAAATAGTCGCAGTTTTTTTCTGCCCGGGAATTACTTTACCTAAATAGACATACTTTGGAGTAATCTCAACCTTCGTATCAGTGTTCCCCGCAGCAGTCAACTTTACTAAAGGTAAACTCGGATCATTGCTCTTGACCAGGGCTTCATGTTTAAAGGGGCCTTTACCTTCATTAACACTATATTTTAATATAATTGTACCTTCACACCCGGGAAGAATAGGTTCGTTAGGGCTTTCTGCACCAAGACATTTACAATTTGTCTTAATGTCTTCAATTACAAGTGGAGCCTCACCCATATTGCGTACTGGGAACTCATATACGATTGGTTTTCCGTGCCATGGTATATCACCTTTGTCGATGATGAGCTTCTCAAATTCGATACAAGGTACGTTCTTGCATCTGCGATTGGCGAAACTCGGCAGAGGCACAGTCCGATTCGAACGTTGAACAACCAACAATGCACTATTCCACTCTTTCTCGAAATCAGAGACTTTCATGGCCGAGACGCGCCCGCCCCCGTCAAAAAAACGCACCACTTCATCATCGGCAACTGACACAGTTACAAAATGATCACCGCCAAGGTGAGCGACAGACGGAAATGTACCTCCGGCTAAGCCAGCTAAGGTTTCGCGCTTGCCGATGGCTTTCAGGCCTATACGCCTGAAAACCTCCCGTAATTCCAGCATAGTAGCTCCTGTCTCCTTTGGCGGCAGCAGCTTTAGAATCGTTTGCATCTCTATTGGTACACCCAGCAATTCACAGCTTCGCAAAATTACCCAGTGTCCGCACTGTGGTGCAGCAGGATTAAATGTACTTCCATTTACACTGCTTGAAATCTCAGCTATTAAAGGCATAGTGATCAAATTGACCAGTCCGGCTGCAGTCAGCAATATAAGTATTCGTTTCCTTAGTTGTCCAGGCATTGCTCCTACTCCTTTTTAAACCTGCGAGTAAGCTCGTAAGCAAGCCCCGCTAATCCGATGACAATCGCAACGACGATGACATAAATATACATATGTGTTCCTTTAGTTTCTGACGTTTGGAGCATGAGCCTGTCCGCTACTGTATCTGCCTCATTAGCCTCTTCCTTTTTCGCTATTGTGTCGGCCTCATTGGGCTCTTCTCTTATGCTGTCATTCTCAGGAACGCTCACTTCTTTGAACATATCATCAGAATCCAGCACCTCCAACATATCTGAATCGCGTAGCAAACGCCCATATATATATCCCATTCCAATTTTATGATCAGAGACAAAATCGCCGTGCTTGACACCAAGCTTCTCCAGGGTAAACTCATCCTCCTCAAACGGAACATTGACAACAGAATTGCTCCAGTTTATCATTCTCGTTACTTTGTGAACATCCCCGTTCTTTCGATGAGCAATATTCTTCTTCTTAAACGACTTTATTACCCATACCCCTGACTTTTCTTCATATGTATAACTTTTAGTAATCTCAGCGGTCGGCGTCTTGTTGTAATACTCAAACAGATTTCCTCCCGCGGAGAGATCATACACCTCCTTTTGTGTTCTGGTTTCGTTAAGTGAAAACTGTACTGTGACAAGGTCTCCCTCTCGTTTCACAGACCATCCAGATGCCCCTTCATCATTTGCGTTATTGTACAGAAAAATCAATTTGCCATGGATAGGAGCACCCGGGGCATCGGCAAACAAATACCGCGGATCAAGACAATGGCTTTGCATACCTTTGGCCATTTTAGGTTCAGCGATCACCAAATGATGAACTATTTTATTTTTATCATCCGGCTGTGCCACACCACTATATTCGTAATAAGAATGGTCTTTGAACATTGCCGAGTTATAGTTAGCATATATGACATTCTGCGGTTCGCCATGGTTAATGCAACGATTAACTTGAGGCTCCTTATTCCACCGTACGGCATCCTGCAACTGATCGTATGCGAAGGTGCACTTGTTTTTTGTCATGGAGTCGAACCAATCTCCGATTGTCGATGTCCTTTCCTCAAAAGCTTCGCCCTTCCATGTCAAAATAGATTCAAAATTAGCCTTGTGCCGCAGTGCAACGGTCTTAAGCAATTCCACGTCACCCTGAATACCGGCAAGACACGGAAGAGATGCCTCTGACGCCATAATTGTAAATGTAATTAAACTCGTTATAATAGAAGTAGTACGTATCATAGAAATCTCTCCTAATAACCGGCTACCTTAGCCGGCGAAATCACCGGGCTGCTGTTTGAGGCCGCGTCGAAGATGCTCCGCACCCGGACCTCATAGCAGCCTGGCGTTTCGCTTTTCCATAACTGGTCAGAGCGACTCCTTATGGAGTTGAGTTAAAAACAGCAGATCCGTCTGATAGCTCCATATACCCATCAACGTTCAGACATTGTATATCACGCGTATCCAACGTGACGACCTAATTAATTCACAATCGCCATAAGAGCAATCATGGGATCTGAGTCTTCCTCTATTCATCCTTACAGTACCAAGTTTTATACATGGTGGAAGACTCCAGCATCTCATCCCAATCGCATAACTGACACCATTCACTAATCGACCATTTGCAAGAGTACCACCAGCCACTATATTCTTCCGGGTCAAAATCATATGGTATAGCTGTGCTGCAATAGTAGGGATGACTCTCGCCTTCGTCACTTAAACTGTACCTTGTATAGCAAGGTATCAAATCCCAATCTGGCACTTGACCGTTTGGTGTTCCTGATGTGGTAATGTTATAGGCGTAAGCTCCACTCCGCCTGTATTCATCACCATCACAGTCACCGGTTGAGCACTCCATACTGCCATAGAATCTACAGTCAGTATCCCATCCATCGTCATAGCAAGTACTACAGGTTCCTGTAATCTGCGCCATCTCCCTATCGGAAAGCATCGATGTGCCGTCAGCTTGAACCAGGCCGGTATAGACGATTGCACCGATAGATAATACTCCGATGAACAAAATCGGGAATATCATTTTCCGTTTCATCTTAAAATCTCCCTTCTTACTTTTTTTACCCTTAATAAAGGTAAAAAGCAATCTTTTTTTCAATATAAAACATTTTTTTACAAAAACAACAAAACCGAATTTATCGTTTACCTGTCCATTGGTATCACCCCCTTTCAATATGGCGAATGTGTTAAGTGTTTTGTTGACGAAAAAAATCGCGATTTTTCCGTTATTTTCTGCATTTTCTGCTATATTTTGGAGAACTGTGTTTAAATCCGGTGCTTTTTCTTCCCAGGCGGACTTGACTTTTCCTTCTGTCAGTAAGGCAACGGCCGGGGTTGTTACGAACCATTCTTTTGTTTCGGCCAGTTGGCCGAGGGTGCAGGGTGAATTTTTGCTTAGAGGGGCATGGCCGTATGGGGGGACTGCTATCAGGGCTATGCGGAGAAAATCTTCGTTGCCTTTTAGGTCGCGGGCCATTTGCTCGTACATGGGTATTGCCCAGGCACAGCCGGGGCAATCGTAATGGTAGAGCAGGACGAGCCAGGCGCCTTTTTTCAGAGATTCGGCTATGTCGATATGTTCGAGAATCGGCAACTCTTTGCCGACCCAGGTTTCGAGTTCGAGCACCTCGTAATGAGTGGTAATTTGTGGCGGCTCGTTCAAGGCCAATATTGGTGCGGAGACGCCGAGGATTAAAATAGTTAAGAAAGCGGTCATTGCGAATCGAGGTGCAGACGGCAACGGCGTAAGGAATTCTTTGAGAAGGTTCTTTATGGATTCCTGCTTTCGCAGGAATGACAGAGTGAGTGGGAATGACAGAGCGGGCGGTAATGAAAATTCTGGCCGGAATATTGATAAGGCCATAACTGCGGGCAGGTCGATGGCGAAAAGGGTAATCCAGGGATTTACATGTACGGAGGGTAAACTCCAAAGCAAGTGAGAAATAATGCAAATATCAAAAGTCAAAATGCAAAATTGAGGAGGCCCTTCGGGCGGATATTCGAATAGATTTCTCCACTTCGGTCGAAATGACGGTAGTTTTTATTGATGATTGATTATTTAAGGATTCCTGCTCTGGGCTTTCGCAAAGCCCCCGAAAGAAAAGCAAGTGAGCTAATATTCCCCTGCTGCGAGTCAGGTGAGCAGCACCCCCCCGGCAGAAAAGCAAGTAAGTACATACCGGGGGCAAGCTCTGGATAAACTCTGGGTAAAATCCGGAGTGATTAAAATTAGTGCGAACCGCAGGTAGGAACAAGAAATTAAAAATCAAAAGTCAAAAAGCAGTATTGTGGAGGCCCTTCGGACAGATAGATAAATAGATCCTTCGACTGCGCTTCGTACCTTGGGTACAAGCTCCGCTCAGGATGACGTTTGTGTCAACTCGTCACCTTTGTTACATCCAGGGGATGATGGATAGCAGTCTTTTATTAGTGTTAATGGTTAAGAGTATCTAAGCGATAATTTTTTTATTTAGTCAGGTCGATTGTTTTTTTTGTGGCCGGTATTAGCTGGACCGGTCCGTGCAGGCCGGATTGGCGCAAGGGGATGTCTTTCCAGGGTATTCCGGGGGTGCCGGAATACGTGATGTTGGTTCTGCAAAAACGCTGGCCGGGGGGCAGCTTTGCGTCACCCACGAGGCGGTTGGCCCAGGTGTTTGTGATTTGGATTTCGAGTTTGTTTTGGCCGGGATTGGCGGCTTCGGTGATTTCGATACGATAGGGCGGTTTCCAGACGATACCCAACAGTTTGTCGTTCAGGGTGACCTGGCCGAGGGACCAGAGATTGCCGAGGTCGAGGTAAATCTTTCTGTCTTTTTTGAACCATTGCCGCGGGATTCGAAAGTTCTTTTTATAGCAGGCGGTGCCAGAGAAATTACGGATTCCGGGATTTTCATGCTTGATCCATGACTTCAGCTCTGCGAATGTGGCAGAGTTCGGGGCTCCCCAGCCGGCGGGGAAATAGACTTTCCAGGGGCCGGTCAATTGAAGGGCTGGCGGGATTCGGTTTATTTCGATTTCCATAGTTTGGCCATTCGACGTTTTCATTTTGTAAGAGCCGTTTTCAAAAGCGGTGAGGCGTATTTGCGTATCGTTAACTGATGTTACATCGATTCCGGGGTCCAGTGAAACCAGATGAGGCCGGGTGACAGGTTTGCGAAAGACAACGAAGAGCGAACCCATAGGGTCAAGCTGCAGCGGGACGCGCATACCTTCGGGTGTTTGCTCGTAAACCGGCGACTGCAGGATGGCTCCCGTATCGGGCAGCCAGAGTTCGGGGGCCTTAGCGGAGACCCTGAAATGGGCGTTGACGGATTCGGGGCGCATTTTTTTGTTGCGGATAAAATAGATGTCCGCTTCGGGAGTTTGCCGATGAATGAAATCAAGGTCGGCTTTTTCATTGCCGGAGGTATAATGGAAGTCAGGGCCGATGCCGCGTGATAAAAGGATTTCCCGCAGGGAGTGTCCCCATATGACTTTTCCATTGCCATATCGATTCTCAAATATGTTTTCGCCATCGCAGTTTCCCCATAGCAAATCGGCGAGTTTTTTGACCTGCTGGTCGCGGATAGGATAGTTGGTAAGTCCGTTCGATTGAGTAGGCTTCGGGCCGACCACTGTTCCGCCGGCTTGTACCAGCTCTTTGATTTTCTGCAGGACGTGCAGATTCATATCACTCCTGTCCGGCAGGATCAAAAGTTCGTATTGCATCCCGTCAGGCAGAGTTAAGCGGCCATTCTTAACGCTCATCCGGTTTAGAATCACCTCGGGATTTACTACATCGTAGTCGTAACCGTATCCGAGTGACGGGTCAATGTGTTTGGCAGGTACGAAATTAAAACCCTGGTCTCCGTAGTAGTAACATACGTCTGCTACGAACAGGCCCTGCTGGAGCATGAAAGAACAACGAGCTAAGTAATCGATAAAAGGCTTTGCCTTAGGCCACCACGTTAGATTAGGGGTCAGATGGCTTCCGGCGCCATAGACCCAGCCGGGCTTTCCGGCTTCGGGGGGCTGATGGGAGGAGGTATGCCAGACGATATGATTCATTCCTTCGCAGAACGCCCGGTCGGCGGAAGGTTTGAGGTCGAAAGGGCCATCCTGCCAGTGGCGAAATCCGGTGAAGGCCTCCATGTGGACCCGCCGTCGGCCATAGATATGGGCGGCGCAGGCGGTTTCCTTTACTATCCAAAGCTGGCTTCGGTCCTGTCTGAAGGGCCAGAACTCGCCGCGCATTTCGTCGATGGAGCCAAGAGCCTTAAGGGCATCGACAGGGACTTGATGCACGGGGGGGCCGGGACCTCCGGCTTCGGCCTCGATTCCCAGGCGAGCGCGGTTGGCGGTTTCGCTTGCTGAGCGGTAATAGGCATCTACAAGAAGGTCGCCCAGCATTTTTCGATAGTCGTAAAGGAAGCGGGAAGTAATGTCCTGGTTTTCTATTACACAACCGGCCAGGGCAGGAAGACAGGGTGTCATATCGTAATTGCAGTATTTCCTGAACTGCTCGATGAAGTCCGGGGTCCATGTAGCCCCCCTTACCTCATAACTCGGCAGGTAGAGCTGTTTCAGGGCGGTGGGTTTAAGATCGCCGAGTTTTTGTTCGAGGCGGTCGATAATATATTGAATAAATTCGCGGGTAGCTTCATGGCTGAAGTGGTCTGTTGCCAGTCCATCCGAATTCGGACTGGG
Source organism: uncultured Pirellulales bacterium (assembly GCA_964653075.1). GTDB lineage: Bacteria > Planctomycetota > Phycisphaerae > Sedimentisphaerales > Anaerobacaceae > NIOZ-UU13. Next base: position 31,953 of record CAZZAX010000038.1, on the reverse strand, counting down.
GACCTTGAGCTTTTCACCGGTATTTGCGCAGACAAACCGGATGATAGTCCATTGGCCGGGCGGGATTTTGCATGTCAGTTTTCCTTCAGTATTAATCCGCTCGGTGAGGTCAAGGATTCTGGAGCGGTCTTCAATGACCAGAGGAGGTAATCCGGCTGAAAGCCAGGTCCCATTAGGACCGGTTTTTTGTCCGTCATTGAGGTTGTCGGCATTCCATTTTGTGTCGGGCTGCCTCCGGGAATTGGAAAGAATAATCAGGGCCGAATCCTTTGTCCGGTCGATTTCTTTCGAGGCGGCCACGTTGTTTCCGTTAGTGTCATAGACCTCTAATTCAGCGAGCTGTACCATATTAAAATCAGGGTTATAGCCGTTATAAATTCGAAGCAGGATATAGCGTGCTTCGACCGGTTTAAAGTTAAAACGCTGGGGCTTAGTGTTCGGTTTCAGCCTGTCCCGGATAATTTCGACGAATGACTGTTCTTCAAGATTATCGGTGCTGACTGCTACGGAAAAATCTTTTGCGAAAAGGTGAAGTTTTCCGTAGCGTTCGGGATTGTCGCTTTGAGCATTATAGAGAATGATATGGTCGATGCGATGGGTGTCAGTCCGCGGCAATTTGAATATGAATTCGTGTGCCGGCTGTCTGCCGGTCTCCGGTATGGCCAATACTGCGACGTTCTTAAAAAAGGCGGGTTTACCGTCGGGAGTTTTCGGGCTGTTGGGAGGAAGCTGGGGAAAGGGAAGCACTTTGTCATAATCGGCAGGTCCTTTGACCCGGATTTTCGTGTGGTACAAATCCATACTCGCATGGTGGGGCTTTACCCAGGAACCGCCAAGGTCCCAACTGCTGCAGGCCGCTAATTGGACATCGAGATTAAACTTGCCGGCGAGCTTCAGCGTATATGCAATGTTCTCGACGAATTCATCGCTCATATACGCCGGGCCCGGCGGAGGGGCGGCCTTAGTATCACCCCGTGCCCCCATGTCGAAGATGCACAGGCCGCCGATGCCCTTTTCACTGTACTGCTTCAGTTCCGTTTCCAGGTAGTCACGATTTACGTATCCATTCAGCCATAGCCAATATATTGAGGGTTTGGCGGCTTTGGGCGGATTTAGAAATCCGGAAACCAGTGGACTGGAAAAATCTATTTGTTCGGTCGCTCGTGACTGTATGGAGGTTGATAAGATAACAAGTAAAAACAACAGGTTAATAATCTTAGTGTATTTCATTTTCATTTATCCTCCGGAGTAACAATTACACTTTCTATATTCAGTATGTCGGCAATCTGCCGGATTGTCCGGGCATGGTGACCGATGCCAAGTGTAAAGTGATGTGTGGGTCCTTCGGCCACCCACTTTTTGAGAAAGGAGCGGACATCCGGTTTGAAGAATCCCCTTGTATTCGTATTGCCGGTGGGTGGTATGGGGCCGTGCACACTTTCACCTTCTGCGAGAATGAATTTGAACCGGCCATTGGCTGTAAGGCTGATGCTGAGAATAGTAATCGGGCCTTCTTTGATTTTAAATTCGACGCCGGCCCCGGTTCCGGGTTTTCCGTGATATTTGGACAGGCTACGAAGAACAGGTTTGCTGTCGGCAATATTGATATGATGCGGCCCATCGTGACCGACCATGACAAAGCCCTCGTTAAAATCGATGGGGTGGAACTCTGCGAAGCTTCCCCCGATATCAAGGCGATCCATAATCAGCATTGCAATGCAGGTCTTCAAATCAGACTCTCCGCACATTGGAAAGCCGGCGGAGGTTAGCAGGGAATTGCCTACAATGAGATTAGTAACCAGTTGGCGCATCGGGCTGCCTTCTTCTCCTTCGTAATAGTATGCCAACCCGTCCAGATTAAACGTGTCGATGAATTTATCCAGGGCTACCGCCACACGGGCGGCAATCTGGAGGTCTTGTTCGGTCAGTTTTTCCGTGATGGGGTCGGATTTCGGGTCAGGTGTTTCAAAGAGGTCGAGAATTTGATTTTTCTTGGCCTCTATTTCTTTTTCGGTGACTGTACGTTCCAGTCTCAGGAGCTCATCTGGCTCTGTTTGTACGATGTGACAGCCAAACGCCGCGGTCAGCGCTGTATGATCCGTCTGCATATCCAGCATATTTTCGATGGGATGGCCGAAATGCCCTATTCGGGCCCGTTTGAGGTCATGCAGAACCATTGCAATATTACACCATTCTGTTATTTCCTGGTCTGCCTGGGGGTCATCCTCAAGAGTGCCGAGAATAACGGGTGGAGGTTTTTTACCCATTCGGACAGCTACGCCGGTGAATTCGGGTACGGCGCACAAGTCGTCATTGCACAACTGCATATAGGTAGAAGCTTTGGAATAGTCCAAAGCTTTTAAGGGCTGAAGCGCGACCAGGACCAATGGAACGTCCAGCCCGCGAATGATTGCTCCAAATGAAGCCGATGTGGCATAGGTGAGCATTTGACAGAATACCAGGTCAAGGTCTGCTGCCTTCAGCTTCGGTAGAATGGCGTAGGCAGAGGCGGCATCGTCTGCTATGCCGAAGGAGGTTACCTGAACCTGGCGGGCTTTTATCCGGTCGATGAAGATATTAAGTTTTTGTGTCAGCTCATGGAGCAGGCCGTCGAACTGGGACCAGTATTTATGAAAACCAACACCGAAAATACCGATGTTGGCCGTTCTTTTTTTTCTTCTTGTTACGTTCATACTTTCTGCTCCTTTTTCCCTCTCAACAGCGTGTTCTGAAGCGCAGATTCAGAGGGCTTTGGAAAGAAGATACTGGCTATGGCCCCTGCGATGAAGGTGGGAACGATAGTAAAGGCCCCGAACCACCATTTAGGGACGTCCGTCAAAATCCAAACGAGTGCCAAACATATAAGTCCGACTGCAAATCCGGTCAGAACCCCCTGCAAATTCACATGCGGCATAAGCATCCCGAGCAGATAAATGGCCAGCAGCATACCCAGCGATGTCCCGGCGATAGCCATAATTATATCAATAACACTTTCATTGATGAATGAGACAAGAATTGCCGCGCCAATCACGATCACACCAAGCATGGCAGTGAGAATTCGACTAATTCTCAAGGACAGTTCCTTACCGGACAGCCAGTCGTAAACAATAACCGATGTCACTCCATTGATTCCGCTGTCTATGGTACTCATGGCGGCGGCAAAAAGACCGGCCAGTATAAGCCCGACCAAACCGATTCCGGGCAGTTGCGAAGATACGAAATAGGGCAGGATTTGATCTTCCTTTGCGATTTCGAGGCCGGCGGCAGGCAAACCAACACCGCCCGGCTGGCTGTAAAAGGCGAACAGGGCCGTGCCGACCAATAGAAAGAGAAAGCCGAGCGTAGAGTTAATTACGGCACTAAGGACAACCATGCGTCGTCCTCCGGCCAGGCTGCCGGCGCAAACGTAACGCTGAATCATATTTTGAGAGACCGCATAGCCGGGCAGATACATGAACAGGCCAAAAGCCGCTGCCGTGAAAACGGTATTTCTGCCGGTGAAATTCTCCGGCGCCAGAAGATTGGGATTGAGGTGGAACATTTGGAATTTATTGTGTTCCGATGCAATCGCCCAAAAAGCCGACCAGCCTCCAGTGATACGGCTTACTGCCAGGAACATGACAGCCACGATCGCTCCGCCAAGGACGACCGCCTGCAGGACATCGGTCCATATAACAGCTTTCAATCCGCCCATAACGGTATAGATAGTCGCAAAGGCCCCGATACCTACGAGTATAAAGTAGTACTGAGCAGGCGTTAGTCCCATGACGGTTTGCAAGGTAAGGGCCACGGCATAAAGCATTGTACCCATCCAGCCGATTGCATAGATGCAATAGAGGCCTGAGCCGATGCGCTGCACGGGCAGGCCAAACCGTCGGCCCAGATATTCGTATCCGCTGCTGACCTTCAGCCGGACGAACATCGGGATAAAAATCCACCATAGAATTGGGGTGATGACAAAGGGAATGAACAGGATGGTCAGGTAGAAACTGAAGTCCTGGTAGGCCCCTCGCTGAGGAAGGCCCAGGAAGGAGATTGAGCTGAAACTGGTGGCGAACATCGAGACACCGACCACAAACCAGCTCATCTTCCTGCCGCCTAAAAAAAAGTCTTCGTTATCCTGCTGGCCTCTGGCACTTCTGACGGCCAGGCCAAAGACCACGACAAGATAAGCGGCGCACAGGCACCAATCTATAAGGCTCAAATCGGTCATGAAGCTGAGAACCAACAGTAGAGACAAAACCGGAAATGTTTCCAGTATAATAACACTCCTTATCTTACAGAAAGGCTCCCGGATAAGTCAAGGCATAATTGGGACGGTTATGCAATATTGGAAGTATTGCTTTACCGGAGTAAATTTGGTATTATGGAACAATGAAATGTGAAGTAATGAAATGAAATTGACGGCAAATAAGGAATTTTTTGCTTGCATCACCAACTATTTTCGAAAAATGTATGTTTAGAAGCTCCCTGCCGATAAGAGACACACGTTCTTGACTCAATCCAGAGAGAGGGAATCATTATGCTGAAAAGGATTTTTGTATTTGTATTGTTTTGCTTATTTGCCATAAATAATATTCATGCCCGGCCCCTAAACCAACCAGGCCTTCGCAGTTTTATTATTGTATTAAAAGAGCCTTCTCTTAGCATTTGTGCATTCGATGAACAGGGAAATTGTTTGTATAAGGGATTTTCCACACGAAAGAGCCGACATGTCGAGCGCGTGAAGAAGCATCGCAGGAGGCTGCGGGAGAACCTGAGCAAATTTGAGAACCGGTTAAGAAAACTTTCCCCCGACATCATCGCGCGGCGGCGGTTTACGGGTCTTCTTAATGGTATATCTCTGGAAATGCCGGGTAGAATCGCACCAAGAATTCGTGCGCTTCCTGAGGTATTAGCGATAGTTCCGAACCGGAAATACAATCGCCTGTTAACTAAAAGCAATGATTTAATGAATTCGTCTTTTGCGTGGCAGCTCAGCGGCGGCCAATCGAATGCCGGAAAGGGCATCAAGATCGGCATCATCGATACGGGGATAGACAACACCCACATCATGTTCGATGATGAAGGATATGAGCTTCCCGGCGGATTTCCTCTCGGTGATACGAATTTTACAAACAATAAAATCATCGTAGCCCGCGTTTTTACCAAGAATGGAGACTCAAGTGAAGATTCGACTCCGAGTGACCGCAATGGTCATGGAACACATGCAGCATCCTGCGCAGCAGGAAGTTTGAATACTATCTCGCCTTTGGGACTAATCTCAGGTGTTGCCCCTAATGCATACTTGGGAAATTATAAGGTGTTCACGAGTGATTTTACTACATTAGAGCAAATCATTGGCGCGCTTGAGGCCTGCGTGGAAGACGGCATGGATATTGTGAATCTCAGCTTAGGTTCCGAATCTTATATCAATACCCTTCTGGATCCTGAGGCACTGGCAATCAAGAACGCGATTAAGGCGGGAGTGGTTGTCGTTGCTGCGGCAGGTAATTCCGGTGAGACAGAAACCATCGGAGCACCGGGACAGATTCCGGAGGTAATCACGGTCGGTTCTTTGACAAATGCTCACAATGGCGAGCTCTCCGATGAGATGTCTATTGCGATGATGAACGTATATGCCGATGGAAGAGAAATCTTAAACGGGGAAGAAGTAGTTTTAGCTCCGGATCTGGATTTTTTCTCACGACCATTTTTAGGGCGCTTCGAACTTATTGACGCCGATAATTATGACGGCCGGAGTTTCGGGGGCGATCAGGATGGCCTGGTTTGTGAGAGCCTTCTTGGTGGTTATGCGGAGAATAAATGGGTTCTGGTTCAGCGAGGTATTTGCACATTCACAGCCAAAATTGACCATGTTCAGGAAGTCGGTGGCTGGGGTGCCCTGATCTATAATAACAGCGATGCAGAAGAGGGCCCTGACGAGCTTCTTTGGAAACCAAGCGCTCCGGGTACGCAAATACCTTCGTATTTCTCGTCGCGCAATACCGGATTGTTGATTAAGGATGCTATTGCAAACTCAAGTATCGTGGAAGTAGAATTCTATCCTGCTGTGCCCAAGGAGAGAGAGCAAACCCCCTTTGGATTAAGTACGTTTTCTTCTTTGGGTCCTTCTCTTGGTTATTCCGTAAAGCCCGAGATAGTTGCGATTGGTGAGGGAAGTTATGCCGCTACACAAGACGACTTTCCCGGCGAATTCCCGTACAGCTTCTTAGAGCAAACTGCATTTGATTTGTCGGGTTTTAGTTTCAGCAATGGTACCAGTTTTTCGTCGCCCCGTGTGGCAGGGGCCGCCGCGCTCATAAAACAAATGAATCCCACATGGAAACCCGAAGACATCAAATCAGCAATAGTCATTTCTGCGGAACGGCCATCGAATATTGCCTCGATGTCCGGGATGGAACGGGGAGGGGGGCATATTGATCCCGGTAAGGCCATGAATCTTCCCTTGATTATAATACCGGCGACCATAAGCTGGGCCAATTTATTGGTCGATAACCCGACTGAATCCGAGAGGACTGTCAGCTTAAGAAATGTATCAGACCAGCTTCAATCGGTTTTCATCTCAATGGAACTATCTCGCACAGAACTAATAGAATCCATCGATATAGTCCCCAATCAATTTGATTTAGCGCCATCTGAGAGTATCGAGGTCCTGTTAAGACTGAAATTCAATCCCCCCTCGCAGCCCGGAGAGTTCGAAGACATAAGTGGTGACGTGGTCGTCGATATGGATAGTCAGGCAGAAGCGCTGCGCGTTCCTGTGTGGGCGCGGATTATGAATGTACCCGCTCCTCAAGGGAATGTATTATTAATTGATGATGACGGCAGCGATTCTATCGAGAGTCAATATATTGAGGCAATAAATCTTGCAGGTTATGAGTCGACTTTGTGGGACGTGAACGCACTCAATGCATATCCATCTTTTGAGTATATGCAGAATTTCGAGGCGGTTTCATGGTTTATGGCTACAACATCACTTAACGCCATTTCCGACAGTGAAATGCAGGTGCTGCAATTCAACTATCGAATCCGGTTCAACGTAGAACTGACACGATATTTGGCACAAGGGGGACGGCTGCTGATTTCAGGTATGGACTGGAGCGATCAACAGGAACGTACTCTATTCGGACAACAGGTTTTACATATTTTAGGGTTTAAGCATGATCCGTTTGTAAATTATTCGGTTGACGGAGAGATTTTATCTCAGGAGACCACGTTGGATATTTCTGAAATAGCCGATAGTCCCATCGGTCTGGGAATATCCGGCCTGACAGCCGAATTCGATGCAAACGTTCCGAATATGTCGGATATTTTAGTATTAGATAGTAGTGATGCAGCTAAACCGGCCCTTTTCACAAATCAGAATTCTGAAGACGTAATTGGGATTACAGCCGAGACCGGCAGTTATCGTGCAGTGTTCTTTGCTTTTGCTCTTGAGCGAATATCAAATAATGGAATGGACATGGTTATGAAAAACAGTCTTGATTGGCTGATGGAAGGCTCAAAAAAGCTCTTATCTATTCACTCGGTTGAACCTGAAATTCAAAATGATAACAGTGTTCCTTTGACGGTTATTTTAGCAGTTGAAGGGATTAATTTTTTAGTCGGCCATGATGTTTTTCTTAATGATATCCCTGTGGAAATAAAGTCAATTAATATGAACGGCACTATGGAAATTCTTGTTCCTGCAGGGTTGACCCAGGGATTTTATAATATTACCTTAAGATCTCCTGATGGTCAAAGCACTACCTTATCGGAGACATTCCAGGTAGGAAATCCAGTTTAATTACAGGAACGAGTTATTGTCGAATGCTGTGAGACGATACCCTTAATCTTTACGGAATTTATAATCAGATTTATTTAGGAGAATAGACATGTATCGGAAAATTATCGGGGCACATCAAACAGAATTTGCGACCTTAAAATGGATATTGGTCTGGGCCCTTATCGTTAGCTTTTGTTTCTGCCACCTGAGGGCAAGTGCAAAAGATATAAGAATGCGGGGTCCGTTGCGAGTTTTAAAGGACAACCCTCGCTATTTTACGGATGATAGCGGCCGGGCTGTCTATCTGACAGGCTCACATACATGGTCTAATCTGGTGGACATTGGTCCAAAAGACCCGCCGCCGCGATTCGACTTCACCGCCTGCCTTGACTGGATGCAGAAGCTGAATCACAACTTTATCCGATTGTGGACGTGGGAGCCGGTGACCTGGAACACAAAAGCAAACAGGGAGGACAAGCTGCATACGTCCGCACCTCAACCCTGGGCGCGCACCGGCCCGGGTAAGGCACTTGACGGCAAACCGAAGTTTAATCTAAGGAAGTTCAATCCCGCTTACTTTGACCGGCTGCGGCGCCGTATTTCAGCGGCCCGTGACCGCGGAATCTACGTTTCGGTAATGCTCTTCGAGGGCTGGGCGATGCAGTTTTCTTCCGGAGCATGGGAAGGCCATCCATTTCATAAGCAGAACAATATCAATGGTATTGATGGAGACCAAAATGAAGATGGTAAAGGACTCGAATTTCATACTCTGGCCAACCGGGAGGTCACTGCTTTGCAGGAAGCCTATGTGCGCAAGGTCATTGATACGGTCAACGATTTTGACAATGTGTTATATGAGATTTCCAATGAAAACCATCCACCGTCGACGCAATGGCAATATCACATGATTCGCTATATCAAAAAGTATGAAAAGAGTAAACCTAAACAGCATCCGGTTGGGATGACGTTCCAGTATCGCGGCGGAAAAAATGAGACTCTGTTCGACAGCCCTGCTGATTGGATTTCTCCGAACAGAGAAGGCGGCTACCGGGATGACCCTCCCATTGCCGATGGACGGAAAGTGATACTCAATGACACCGACCATCTATGGGGAATCGGGGGAAATCAGGCATGGGTGTGGAAGAGCTTCCTGCGGGGGCACAATCCCATCTTTATGGACCCGTATGATGGTGTGGTTCTCGGGGAAAAGTTTGACTCAAAGTGGGAGCCGATTCGGGTAAGTATGGGACATACACGAAGGTATACCGAAAGAATGAATCTGGCCGCTATGCAGCCGTTCAAGGACCTGGCCTCGACAAAATATTGTTTGGCGAATCCCGGGGTGGAGTATCTGGTTTATAAGCCTGAATCCGATGAAAGCTCGATAACTATAAGACTAAAATCCGGCAGATACAAATACGAGTGGTTTGACGCCAATCAAGGCAAGATTTTATCGAAAGGTGCTATAAGAGCAGAAGGTAGGGAGCAAACACTTCAAGCCCCTTCGAAAGGTGACGCTGTAGTTTACATTACCAATACAAAAAGTTCCAAATCTGGAGCAATGACTTTCCCTGTAAAAGACTGGGAAGAGGTGAAACCTGAATCGCAGGGTATAGACTCTGCCAGGCTTGATGCTGCTATATCATTTCTTAAGGATAATACCGGTCGGGACGGTGTCAATGAGCTGGTCGTCATACGCAACGGATATATGGTATGGAAAGGGACAAACATAGATAAAGTTCACGGAGTCTGGTCTCTCACAAAGTCTTTTACCAGCACGGTGCTCGGTCTGCTTATCGATGACGGCAGGGTGAGTCTGGAAACGCGGGCGACGGAGTACGTATCCGGCATGTCGGCAGCATATCCGACTATCACGCTTCGTCATTTTACGACCATGACATCCGGATATTACGCCATCGGTGATGAACCTCGCGGCGGCTATAGACACGGCCCGAGTCAGACACCTTTCAAGCCGGCTGATAAGCCGCTATTTGCTCCGCCCGGCTCGAAGTACGCCTACTGGGATTCGGCGATGAACCAGTTTGCCAACGTTCTGACCCGCATAGCCGGCGAGCCGATAGAGGTCCTGTTCAAGCGGAAAATCGCCGACCCGATTGGGATGAAATCCGGTAAGTGGGACTGGGGCGATTTCGGAAAGGTCAGCGGTATCGTGGTCAACGGAGGCTCTGGAAATGGTAACAAGCACGTTCAAATTTCGGCCCGGGAACTGGCTCGTTTCGGCCACTTGTTTCTGAATAAGGGTAAATGGAGAGGTAAACAATTAATCAGCAGTGCCTGGGTCTATCAGGCAACACGTGCCCAGGTACCGGCGTCCTTACCCCTCGAACAGCTTAGCGGCGCCGACGGCCGCGGTGTTTATGGGTATAACTGGTGGGTCAACAGTATTAAGCACGACGGCAAACGAAAGTGGCCCGGTGCACCGGCCGGGACATATTCGGCCAGCGGATATAATAACAACGATATGTTCGTCATTCCGGAATGGGACATGGTTATCGTTCGCCTCGGTCTCGATCAAAACGAGTTCGCAATCACAGATGTAATATATGGCACTTTCATAGAAAAGATCGGCCGGGCAATCATGGACTATTGAAGGCAGGATGAAAAAGTAGTGGCCTTGCCGGCCTATTCCAGCCGGTGTACGCACGCACGAAACTCGTCTTTTTTCAGACTTTTTAGCACCTGTTTTTTTGGGTTAATTGTTATAAGCTTTTATGCCATTGGCAAAATCAGGGCTAACAGCAGCGAGACGACGATTGATGTGAAGCCGACTATTGCCAGCAGCGGCGTCCAGGATTTGAGTCCTTCGGCTTCGGTCAGTCCGGACATTTTTACGAATATCCAGAATCCACTATCGTTCATCCAGGAACCTATCAACGAGCCGCCTCCGATGGCAGCAGCGAGATATACAGGGTGGTAACCCAATGTCTTTGTCGATGCTATCATTGAGCCAATCATCGCTGATGATGTTATCATTGCAACGGTGGTTGAGCCCTGCGCTATTTTCATCAGCGCAGCGATAAGAGCACCCAAAACCAGCAGCATCATGCCGCTTGCCGGCTGGCCGCTATCTCCCGTGAACAGGTTTTCAATAGCCGGGCCTATCTGGGCGGCCTTAAGCATTGCGCCGAAGGCACCACCCCCGGCAGTAATAAGGATAATTACACCGCCGCTCATCAATGACACTTCGACAACTTTTGCCAATTGTGTGTTTGTCAGGGCGCGTTTGCTCTTGAGCATCCACATGGCGATTGCAGTCGATATGAGCATCGCCAGATTTACATTACCCAATACGGCGGTTATGGCAGCGGCCCGGCTTAAGCCCGAGCCATCAGCGGCACCTTTGGCTATCGTGCGGACAATCGTATTGGTCGAGACCAGCAGCACGGGCAGGATAATCGGTAAAAGTGACATTGACAGGGCCGGTAATTGATGGTCTTCGAGCGGCTCCGGTTCGGAAAGCTCACCACCAAGTGGTCTCATTGGTATATTCATTCGCCGGTCTGCATATCCCGAGAAGATCATGCCGACGACGGCAGCAGGAAGCGCAACCAGTGCGCCGACCATAATCATAACACCGATATCAATGCCAAGGTTGTCGGCCACGATAAGAGGCCCGGGAGTTGGCGGGACAAGAGAGTGAGTGACCACTCCGCCGGCCACGATGGCCATCGCGTATTTGAGGTAATGTTTCTTTGTCCGCCTGTGCATGGACCTCGCGAGGGGCACGAGCAGATAAAAAACTGTGTCGAAGAATACCGGAATAGAAAGCACAAAACCGCTGGCCATAAGCGCTGTGGAGCTGCGTTTTTCCCCAAGCACTGACAGGAAAGCTCTGACGATGCGGTCCGCTGCACCGCTATCCATCATGCACTTTCCGATAACCACGGCCAGAGCAATAACAATACCAATACTTCCGGCCGTGTTTCCAAAGGCTTCGGCCACCCGGGTCATCTTTTCAGCCAAATTACCCGTTGCCAGCAAACTGACGACCACGGCTGAGGTAATCAAGGCGATAAAAGCATTCATCTTCAAGGCCGTAATCATGAGTATGACGGTCAGCATACCAATGATAAGAATTATAAGCGGGTGCAGGCTGAACATAATATGTTGCTCCTATCATATAACAGTATAAGAATAACTTCATAAGCTTAACGTGTTTTCTTGTTTTGCAGCTTTATAGAATGTGGCTTTATAGAAACAAATTTTTCAGGGCAAAGATTTCGTCAATTGGCAAGATATTTTTGACCAAGCAAGGCGGCCCCCTTCATGGATGACTGCTCGTTATGGATATATTCGCAGTCCCTCATCCACTTTGATTTTGCCCGCATTAAGGCCGGATTTGTCGCCCCGCCGGTCACGTGTATAACATTTTTAAGAGTAATCTTCTTTCCAATTTCTTCCAGGTGCGATTTTTGATATTCACAAAGTCCTCTGACAATTGCGGTCAATATTTCCTCGCGGGTGGTCTGCTGAGTCAACCCCAATAACTGTGCTTTAAGCGGCTCCAGGCTATAACGTGAACCCATAAGATAAGGTATATAAGTAACACCGGTTTCACAATCGAGCCGGCCCTCAATTGCCTGCGGAAGAAAGCTGTTATAAAACTCCTCTGCACTCAATTCGCTGCAGAACAAACTTTTGTACCAGTCCAGCGCCTTGCCTCCGGCATTCATAACATGCAAGGTGAGCCATCGATCCTTCAGAACGTGGGCCCGGATGTTGTAATTCGCAGAGGCCAGGCATTTGTCAAGGCACACGAGAGTGATTTCACAGGTGCCGTTTACATTAATGATGTCCCCCGGCTCATTGATGCCCACCGAATAAGCCGCCAATACCGCATCATTACCACCGATTAATACGGGAGGTTTCTTTCTGAAGCCCAGCTTCCGAGCGAGTGACTTAGTCATTCGGCCGAGGCTCTCATAAGCCGGGATTATTTGCGGTAACCGGTCAATTGAGATGCCGAAAGTCAGGGCGATGTCCTCATTCCAGGTGAAGTCATTTTGAACGGTATTATAAAGTGCCGTCAGTGAAGCAGACGAGGGGTCGATGGCAAAGGTGCCGGTCAGCCAATGAGCGAAGTACGTGTTGGAATGGCCAAACTTGCACGTTTTGTCGAAGATTTCGGGGCAGTTGTCTTTAATCCATAGAATACTTGCCAGTGAACATCCACCAGCGACCGGCATATTTGCCGTGGTATTTAGAAGGTCCTCCATACCAACGGTCTCTATTATGAATCGGGCCTGTTTGCGAGAGCGCTGGTCAAGCATCAGGATGGCCGGGTGAAGTGCCCGGCCGTCTTTGTCCATGGCCGTCAGGCCCGGTGTAGTTCCGGAAAGAGAAATAACATCGACATCGCCGATAAGGTCTTCCATTTCTTTACATCCGGCGATGAAAGCCGTTTTCCATTTTTCCTGTTCGATATCTCCAAACAAGCCATTGTTATAAATGTTTACCTCATACTCCTGTGAAAATTGCCTCACCAGACTCAGCGTACCGTCAGTGAGTCGAAATACGCCCATTTTCATGCCGGTTGTCCCGATATCAACTGCTAATATCGTCTCGCTTTTGGTTGTATTTTGACTTTCGGTTTGAGCCATCGCAATCAGCCTGGGAGCACCTAAACTATATTTTTGAGTAGGCCATTTCTATCGTATTTAAGTTGATATAAATCCTTCATTAATAATTGCCTGCTTTATTCGTTGCTTGGCTTCATCTGAAAGCCCCTGGAGAGGATGTCGGGGCCGGCCTCCTTTAAAGCCGGTTATATCCATAGCGGCCTTAGCGCCAGCTACACCCCAGGAGCCTGAAACAGCCTGATTTAGTCTGGCTATTCTGAAAGAAAGTTCTTTGGCATCATCGTATTTGCCCTGGGTAAACAAGCGATATAAGTTACAGCAGGGCTCGGGCAGGGCATTAGCAAGCGACAGCACACCACCGGCGGCTCCCAGATGAAGAGACGGGTAAAAGAAATTGGCTGAACCTGCAAGAACATGAAAATCTTCTGCAGGGTCAAGACAAGCGAGGAATTTTGCCGGACCTGTCGGAGCGGAATCTTTCATGCCCGCAATGTTCGGATGCTTCGAGAGAGCGACAACAGTTCGAGGCGGTATTGTTACTCCTCCTGCAAAACCCGGAACATTGTAGAGTAATACGGGGATATCAATCGAATCGGCTACTTTTGTGTAATAACGCTGTAAGGTTGCGCCGTCGATGTGCCTGGCAAAATAATTCGGGGTAATGATACTCACGTAATCGAAGCCCATCTCGGAAGCCAGTTTTGACTTTTCGATTGTTTGTTTAGTGGATTCACAGCCGGTTCCTACCATGACCACTTTGTTGCCTTTTTCTTGAAGCAAAACCTCGAGAACCCGAACCTGCTCTTTATCGCTCAGAGACCTGAATTCCCCGTTCGAGCCGAGTGCGAGATAGCCGGTAAGCTCGGTTTGGCTGAGTTTTCGCAGATTGAACCTAAGGTCATCGAGTGCGAGCTCGTCAGAGCTAAAAGGCGTCACCACAGGAGCAAAGACGCCCGAGAGCTTGTTCTTGTTTTGTCCCATAGCCTTATCCTTATTCCAAAAGGTGTCACAATTTAATCATCCACTATTTCTTCGGCAATGTTTCTTTGCCGGCATCCAGCGTTTCAACGATTGCATCAACATCGAACACGCAGCCGCCCCAAGTACCTCCACCGACCTGCTGAAGGGCGGCCCACAAGCGCGTATCATCAGGCAGGTCCGAGCGAGGCGCCAGGTCGGGCCGCAACGGGCGCCTGGCCAATATTTGCGTGCCAAGCTCCACACTTCGCTGATTGGCGGGAGTGTTGGAATCTGAAATCAAATCTACGCTTCCTTCCAGTTTGTTACAATCAATGATAATTCGAATAATATCTCCATCCAGCACTTTTCCTACCGGTCCACCCGCCAGTGCTTCCGGGGCTATATGGCCGATACAGGCACCTGTGCTTACACCACTGAATCTTCCGTCGGTAATGACGGCAACATCTTTTCCCCAGGAGAGGAACTTCAGCGCACCGGTGATTTCCAGTATTTCTTCCATTCCACTTCCCATCGGCCCTGCACAAATAAGTACGATGACATCATCAGGTTTAATAGCCCCTGCTTTTATGGCCCGGATAGCGCTGGGTTCGCTTGTGAAAACACGAGCAGGGCCGGTTTTGTGATAAACACCGGCTGAATCTAAAAGCGCCGGATCAATAGCAGTGCTCTTTATGACCGAGCCTTCCGGCGTGAGGTTGCCGTGGGGCAAAGTTATGGTACTGGTCAGGCCGCACTGTTTGGCTCGGGCAGGGCTCATAATCACATCATCGGGATTTATATTATCCTTTTCGCGGAGCAGCTCACGAAGTTTCCGGCGGCGTTCTGATTTTTCCCACCAGTCGAGAAGCTTGTCCAGTTTTTCACCCGTTACTGTTATTACATCCAAATCCAGAAGACCAAGCTGTCTTAATTTCAGCATAACTTCCGGCACTCCACCCGCCAGAAAGACACGCACAGTGGGGTGTCCTGCGGGACCATTGGGTAAAACGTCAACAAGGCGCGGAACCTTTTGGTTGAGCCTCTTCCAGTCGGCCAGAGTGGGGCGTTTCAGACCCGCAGCGTATGCAATTGCGGGAATGTGTAACAGCAGATTCGTCGAGCCGCCGAAAGCCGCAAAAACAATCATAGCGTTATGCAGGGCCGAGCCGGTAAGGATGTCTTTTGTAGTTAAGCCGCTTTTATACAGCCCTGCGAGTGCCCTTGCCGAGCGGCGAGCCATGTCCAGCCAGATTGTTTGCCCTGATGGTGCGAGCGCGGCATGCGGAAGGCTCAGTCCGAGAGCTTCACCGACAACCTGAGAAGTTGCTGCTGTTCCAAGGAACTGGCAGCCGCCGCCTGAACTCGCACAGGTGCAACAGGTCATTTTTCTGGCGTATTCCAGTGTTACCTCACCATGGGCAAAACGTGCGCCGATGGACTGTATCTTACCCAAATCTTCGCCATCCGTTGGTGGAAGTGTCACTCCGCCCGGTACCAGCACAGACGGCAGCTCGTGCATAGCGGCTACTGCCATCATCATCGCCGGTAATCCTTTGTCGCAGCTTGCTATGCCAAGCACTCCTTTTCGTGTGGGCAAACTGCGGATGAGACGTCGAAAGACTGTTGCCGCGTCATTGCGATATGCCAGACTATCCATCATGCCCGGTGTGCCCTGGGTGCGGCCGTCGCACGGATCGGAGCAGAAAGACGCAAACGGTATGTAGCCAAGATGCTGCAGCTCTTTTGCGGCTGCTTCGGTGAGAAGGCCGAGCTCCCAATGCCCGGTGTGGTAGCCAAGTGCAATCGGCGTGCTTTGGCTTGTACGAAGCCCTCCCTGGGTGCTTATTAAAAGGAACTGTTCGGCCAGCAGTTTTGACGGTTTCCATCCCATACCCGCATTCTGGCTCATTCCGAAGATATCACCGCTGGGAGCATCGACGAGGTGGCTCTCGGTCAAAGGCAGCCGGCCCTGGGGTCCCGGGGCATTTGTCGTGATGTTATAAATGCCCTCGTCTTTACTATCCAGAATATCTTCGAGGTTCATATTTTCAAGTGGCATCGATTTACTTCCTACCTGATATTTCCTGTAAATGTAGTGTTCTTGCCGGCGCTTCTATAATCGAATTTATATGCGGCACCGAGCATAAGTGGGTTCCCATTTTGCTAAAGAAAAGCAAAATGGGGTCCCAGTACTATGAATAACCTATCTTAGACGGGCCGGCTTGTCAACCCAGCACCAATTCACTCATATCGCTGGCGGCGAAAAGTTAGCAAATTTATATGACTTGGAACATTAAAAGGTCTGGCAAAATTTATAAATTGGTGCCGGGGTGACGGATTTATACTTGACTAAGGCAGTAATTTTTTTTAGAACCTGTTCTTTGTTTTGACCGTATATCACGTACTGTTTTTTGTTTATCAATATTGTACGTTATGATTCAAGATGTAAAACGAATGTCAGGCGGCAGGGCATCAAATAACCGGGTGCACTATTTGAAAGGCGTAACCCTGGGTACTTTGGGTTTCTGCACTCGTTGGGCGGTTGATGCTCACGGAACCGGGCCTGAGTGGATTGAAGTTGTTGAAATAGATCTGCATCTGCAAAGTCCTCATAGCCGATTGCATGGAACTCGGGTAGCACACATCAGCGACCTTCATTGCAGCAGAACTGTAAGCAGTGCGTATTTGCATCGTTGTGTTGAGCGGATTAATATGCTCGATGTTGATGTAGTAGTGATGACGGGAGATTACATCACTTATGATATTCAAGGCAAATATAGAGAAAAGGTCATCACCCTGCTTGGCAATATCGAGAGCCGCTTCGGTGCTTATGCCTGCCTTGGTAATCACGATTATGGTGTTCGTCTTTCGGGCCGCAGGCGGGTCCGCTTGCTGCGCAGGCTGATACGGGGTATGGAAGCCAGCGGAATCACTGTTTTACGCAACGAATCAGCTGTTTTGGATATCGATGGCCATCCGCTTTGGTTCGTGGGATTAGGTGATTTGAATGTCGGCGACTTCCAGCCCGAGAAGGCCTTTGCCGAGGTGCCCACCGATCAGGTCACTATCGCGTTGGTACATAATCCCCGTGGTGTCGAGCACCTGGGTGAATTCGCGGCGAATGCCGTCGTTAGCGGACACACGCACGGAAGAAAGTCGAAGTTTTCAGTCAGCCCGCCGTGGACAAAAGAGGAAAGACGTTTTCACTCTGGTATGTATGAGTTCGAAGGTAAGAAGCTGTATGTAAATCGGGGGCTTGGCCGGGTTGGCAGGACACGTATGAGTATAAGGCCTGAAATTACTGTCTTTACTCTGCGTTGAAAAGCTCACAATAGCCTTTCGTGACACGGGCTTGAAGCCCGTGTTCACGGCCAGGATGGCCGTGCCACATCGATATGATTGTGGGGTGTTCTGAATCACTTCATTTCAATAACCGCAACGTCCTCGCCGGCAAGTTTAAGTATGGCTTGCCCGTTACGGAAGTTGATTTTTTGGCCGTGAACTAACTCACGGTCTGCTGCCGAAGCATATCCATCTATGCTGATAGTTACGGTACGGTGCTGGGAGCTATCATTGAAAACTGTCAGGTAGCGGTTTCCGAACCTTTCGACATAGATTTGCCTGTCGCTCGAACGAGCACGGGTAATCGGTTCGAAGCCCGCTTCGGCCAGAAGCCGGCACAGCGGAACATATTTCTTGAAGAGATCTCTGTCCCGTTCGTAAAGTTCGGGGCGAGTGAAGTAATGGCCCTGTGAAGCATTATGGCTGAAAAAGCCGGGATACATGCCATAGGCAAGACAACGCTTCATATATTTTTCCACAAGCTCGTGCGAGAACTCTTCGAAACGAGTGTTCATAAGGAAGCAATAGGGTTTGCCTTTGCAAAGTACCCGGCGATAAAGCAGGTTGCTGTCAGACATCGGACGCCATGTCCGGCCGGGATTCCAGTCGGTTTCGGTGCCCATTACATCAAGCTGCGGCGCCAGCCAGCATAAGCGGATGGGAGTGGAATTTGCCATCATGAGCTTTCCCATACTATGTATGTCGTTCGAGATTGCACGAATATATTCGAATGCCGTCAGGCCGCGAAAGATACCGACCTTGCGGCTCTTCAGCGAGAAGGTCAAAGGTGTTTGGGCCGTTGCGAAATGGTCGCGGCGAAAGTTGAGCTCGTCGGTCACGTAGCCTTCGCTCGAATCGATATATTCTCCATCCAGATCGGCCCTGCGTTTGGTTCCATATAGTTCTTCACGAAGCTTCGCGTTCCACTTGTTCCTGAATTCCGTAATGTCACCCTGAACACCGGGCATGGAATTAATGCTCCAGACCGCGCCGTCACACCAGGGTCTGTTAAGCAGTCGCGCAGAAAATAGCCCGGCTTCATCGTGATAGCCGCTCGTGAAAAGTGCTTTAGCACGAGGGTCTGATTTTTCATCGGCGAGCTGCCGGGCATAGCCAAGGGCCGCTTTCATGGTTCGCGGCATTTCCCTGGGCATGCGCATCCACCAGGTCATCGGCTCTGTGTAGCGGAAGGTAATGATATTGTGCTCATCGTCCCATGCGGTTTCATTGTTACCTTCCTTGAATTTGAAACCGAAGTCCTGCCAACCTTTAACGTTGCTGATTCTGGCAAATGGCATCCAGAGACCCTGCTGAGGTGTACGGCAGCGGAAGTAGTCGCCAAATATTTCATAATATCGAGCCAGGGCTGCACGAAATTCCCATTCAGGATTGAAATTAAATTTACAGAACCTTAGATGTGCCGTTGGCTTTTCAGGTGCAAGTCCAATATCATAGGCAAGGAACAATTCGCCCGTCCCGCTGTTGTAACCCGCACGGAAAAAGGCCGGCTTGGCCATATCGATACCCAGGGCGTAGCCCTTATCAGCAACAGACACAGCAGCAAAAGGATATCGAGAGAGCTGGCCATTAGCTCCGACTGAAAATCCATTGGCATTAATATATTCGCGGGCAGGCTCGACCATCATACTTTGACGCGGATCCTGTAACCAGCAGCATTGTGTGGCACGGGCTTCCAGCCCGTGAGAACACGGCCAAGATGGCCGTGCCACAACGGGAACGGCATAAATCAGAGTTACAGCGCGGTCTTTTCCGGTCTTGTCGCTGATGGTGACATCATAAAATGCAGCCTGGTTAACATTTGTTTTGTCATACTTGAGTTCGAGGCCAAGAGCGCTTCGTTCAAGCTGAACGAAGTCGGAACCGGCGGCTACGTCACGAACCTGAAAACCTTCTTTTGCCTGCTGCTTCAATGAAACAGGCACGCCGTCGAACATACATGCCCCTTTCGGGGGCTTGATAACACGCAGCTCGGGACTGCGAAAGTAAGCTTTGCCTTTGTGACGCCGCAGGAGCATATGGAAAGAAACAGACCTGACCGGCTTTTCAGGAAATACGGTAACTTCGGCCTTTTCCCAGTCGGTTGTGCCGACGTTGTAAGAGTCGGTCTGGCCCCACAACGAGCTTCCATCAGAATAAACAAGGTCGAGATAAAGGGAATAATCACTGTTACGGCTGCCGGCAACTTCTTCGGCCCTGCTCCAGGCAATAGCTACAATCGGTCCGGGTTTGTTTTGGTTCAAGACAACCGTCTGGGAGATGCCTCTTTGGGCCTGCGCATCATTACCGTTATCGCAAATAAAAATATTGCCCTGCCGTTCGAAGCCCTTTTGCCACGGTCTCCATGCATTTTGTTGAAGGAGGTTTTCTCCCGCATCGCGTGAATCGAGTATTTTCTTTACGACGAGGCCATCAGAGTATGCAAGGCCGCTTTGCTTTTGGGAAGGCTCTGCATATAGGAAATGTGACGATGCCAAGCCAAAACATATCAAGAGAAGATGGATATAGGTTCGAATCAGATCGCTCTGATTTCTTAAATCCACTGAACATAAAGAGCTTACATTTGATTGTCTCATCACTTCAAGATCCTCGATATGGCCGAGAGCAGCAGTTCAGTATTTTTAATGTTATTACCCTATTTTTTCGGTGTAAAGATAAAAACAAAAAAATTAGAATACCTGTTATTTCTTTCATAATTGTTATCCTTTAGTAGCTCTTCTTATTACAAAAAAAGCTAATGCTATAAGTACCAACAGGAAAACAATAATTATGATATTACTTCCGGCATTAGAATCCTGAGAAACTTGCTGCAGTATTTTTGTGGTATTTTGAGATGATTTAGTGCCGTGAGTGTCTTCAGCCTTTTCTATGGCATTTGGTGTATCCTTAGTCTCAGAGCCTGAGGCAATTTTCTCCCGATATTCATTTATAAGTGCTTCATTTTTTAACCACTCATCGAACTGTTCCTCTGTCGGTTTGCTAACATATCTTATGCCGCTTATTTCATCGTTAACTTGTGTTCCCGGGGGAAATTCTATATCAAAATATTCTTTTTTTAATCCCTGATTTATAATAACTTTACTGGTTGCCTTGATAATATTTTTAGGACCTTTTCCCGAAGAATCGCTGCGACACCCATGTACAGGGAACCATATTCCTTTTTTTGCTTCTTCTAATTCTAATACATCAAATGAAACTGAAGACTTTGGGCCACTATAAAGTTCGATTTTAACAATAGCGAAATTATGCTCTGGCGAAAAACAAATACCTCTTGTATGAACTTTTGTCTCTCCTGTGTATCTGTATATATCAGCACGAATCGTATTAAAGCCGTTGACTTTTTTTATTTCTTTATCCAATTCGACTATTAATCTGTCTTTATCTCTTAGAAGTTGACCAAGAGAAACCCCATCAATTAATTTAAAATGATGGGCCGTGTAAATTAAGGGCGTCTTAAACAATATTGGCATGAAATTTGCCTTATTTGTTATTATTCCGTTTGGATTGCTCCCGGGCAAATTGTCATCTTGAAATTTTTTGGCAACCTTACCATTATAAGACGTTAATATATGAACGCTCCTTTCCTTATCGGATATATCTTTGAAAATTTCTTTGGATGAAAACTTGGAAAGTTCTGTGAAAGGTTTCGCTCCTGTCCACTTTATTTTTTCAGAACCCGTCCCAACTAACCTATTTGGTTTAGGCTCTGGAAGAGGATCAACTAAAAATTCGTATTCTGCTGTAACATCTAAAATAGAATCTTCCATTACTTCACATATATCTGCAAGTTTTTCTTTTGTAATATCAACAGAACCTCCATAAGCTAAAGTGTTAAAAAAAATTAACACAAAAAATACTATCCTTTTCTCAAACATACTAAAGCTCCTTAGGGTTTATTAGTGACTTCACCCATTGGGTTCTCCCGTTAAGAGTGGTCGAAAGTGGCTTGAGTAGTCTCCATAAGCCCTATACTACGAAATCACAGCTCATTTGTCACACACTACTTGGGAAATCCGGGATTACTATATTAATTATCCCGTCAGAGACGCCTTACAGTGCTTGGATTTTAACTTCTTTTATCCAGCAATACAAGACCGGTACGACCAACATCGTAAGAATTTCAATCGTCATTCCGCCGAAGGAAGGTATTGCCATTGGCACCATGATGTCCGAGCCCCGCCCCGTGGAAGTAAGTACCGGAATAAGCGCTAATATGGTGGTTGCGGTCGTCATCAGGCAAGGCCGAATCCTGCGCATGCCCGCCTCGGTCACCATCTGACGGGTCTGGTCGATACTTGTCGGCGTTTTTTTCTGAAACGTTTGTTTCAGATATGTACACATCACGACACCATCATCCGACGCAATCCCGAACAATGCCAGAAATCCCACCCATATTGCCACGCTCAGATTAATCGGATGCACCTGGAAAAGGTCGCGCATATTCACACCGAACAGTCCGAAATCCAAAAACCACCCTTGGCTATACAGCCATATCATCAAAAAGCCGCCCGACCAGGCAACAATTATTCCAGAAAATACCAGCAGGCTGGTTACTGTGGATTTGAACTGGAAATACAGAATTATAAATATGATAAATAGGGCCAGGGGTATAACTACCGAAAGCGTTTTTGCAGCGCGAATCTGATTTTCATAGCTGCCGGCGAAGGTATAACTCACTCCTTCCGGTATAACGAACTGCCCGCTGTCGATCTTATCTTTGAGATATCGCTGACAGGCTTCGACGACATCAACTTCGGCGTGGCCGGCCTTCATATCAAACAGGACATAGCCGATCAGGAATGTGTTTTCACTCTTTATTGCCTGAGGGCCTCGCACATATCGAATTTCCGCTAATTGGATAAGTGGAATCTGCGTGGCACGGCCATCCTGGCCGTGATCACGGGCTGGAAGCCCGTGCCACGATGGAACCAAAATCTTCCCTAACGATTCAATCTGGTCCCGCAACTCACGCACATACCTGACCCTTACGCCAAACCGCTCGCGTCCTTCAACCGTTGTCGTAATTCGTCTGCCGCCTATCGCAACCTCGATAACGTCCTGTATCTGCCGAATCTTTATGCCGTATCTGGCAATGGCATCGCGGTCGATATCAATCTCGATGTAGGGCTTACCGACGATTCGGTCGGCAATTACCGCGGCCGGTTCCACGCCGGGAACTTCCTTGAGGAAGCGCTCAATCTCCAGGCCAACCTTTTCGATTGTATCCAGGTCCGGCCCTTTGACTTTGACACCCATCGGCGCACGCATGCCGCTCTGGAGCATTATTATTCGCGTGGCAATCGGCTGCAATTTCGGCGCAGAGGTCGTGCCCGGAATCTGGCCTGCTTTTACAATCTCATCCCAGATATCATCGGGATTTTTAATCTTTTCCCGCCATTGTCTTTTAGGCCGGCCGTAACGGTCGGGAATGAGCCGGCCGTTCTCATCGCGAGGGTATGTTCCGGTTTTTTTGTCATACCGGAAACGAATGTGATGTCCGTCTTTGTCGGTAATATACTCTGGCTTATAATTGATAACAGTCTCGACCATAGAAATTGACGCAGGGTCAAGCGGTGATTCAACCCGGCCGATTTTTCCCACTACTGAGTCAATCTCAGGGATGGCTTGAAAAGCTACATCCTGCTTTTGCAATATGTCCAGGCACTCCCCGATAGAAGCGTGCGGCATAGTAGTCGGCATATACAAAAAGGAGCCTTCATCCAAGGGAGGCATGAATTCCTTACCGAGTCCCGGGAAACTATGCACACCGGCATACCACAATCTGTTTGCTTTCAATCCATCCGGTACAAAAAAAAAGACCCTCCCAAAGCCCAGCCATATCATTAAGCCTATAACTACGAGTGCACCGGGGATCGACAAAAAAGCCATTTTATGCCTGAGGCACCAGCCTAAAATGACGGGATAGAATTTCTGGAAAATACGGAAAAACAAAAGCAGCCCGCCGATGAGCAATGCCACAAACACGAGATTTCTCAGCAAACCTTTGTCCGAACCTAAGGGCAGCCAGTGATTGGCAAGTATAATCCCGACAAGAACAACCGCCAGGGCGTTGGCGATAATGGGCATCAGACTGTTCATTCTTTTTGGGATGTAATCTCTTGAGAGATGGTAAATCGCTATTGCGCCGATAAGGACACCTATCCACCAGGTAAGCCAGAAAGCCGCGACAACAGCAGCGACGGCTAATAATCCACCCAATAAGTATAGCCTTAGCTTTTTAAGAGCAGCTTTCCTTGTAAAGAGGATATGGGCCGCCGGCGGAATTATAGTCAAAGCCACTATCACCGAAGCGATAAGCGCAAAGGTCTTGGTGAAAGCAAGGGGCTTAAAGAGCTTTCCTTCGGCCCCGGTCATTGTAAAGACGGGTAAAAAGCTGACCACCGTAGTCGAAACCGCCGTCAAAACCGCACCGCCGACCTCACTGGCCGCTTTAAATACGACTTCCAGCTTATTATCATCCGGTGCTGCTTCGTTAAGATGTTTTAGAATGTTCTCACAAACTATTATCCCCATATCAACCATTGTGCCGATGGCGATTGCTATGCCCGACAGCGCAACAACATTAGCGTCTATGCCGCCCACCTTCATAGCAATAAAGCACATCAGCACGGCCAAGGGAAGCAGGCCGCTGATTAATACCGAGCTTCTCAAATGCATAACCAACACGATAACGACGATAATGGTAACCAGTATTTCCTCGGTCAGAGCGGTGTTTAATGTGCCTAAAGTTTCGTAAATAAGGCCAGTGCGGTCATAAAACGGTACAATTGTCACCTGCGAAACCGTGCCATCGGGCAGAGTCTTTCTGGGCAGTCCGGGTGATATCTCTTCGATTTTGGCTTTCACATTTTTAATGGCTTCGAGTGGATTATATCCATACCTAACAACAACGCCCCCTACCGCCTCGGCACCACTTTTGTCGAGCGCGCCTCGGCGCAGTGCAGGGCCGAATGAAACCTTCGCTACATCTTTAATGTAGACCGGGACATTATCGTTAACTTTTATTACCGACCTTTCTATATCTGCAAGGTCCTTGATAAAGCCCAGGCTGCGAATTACATACTCGGCCCTGTTAATCTCAATCGTTCTGGCGCCGACATCGATGTTGGACATCTTTACCGCCATAAATATCTCATCCAGGCCGACGTCGTAGGCCCGCATCGCGTCAGGGTCCACGTCTATCTGATACTCTTTGACAAAGCCGCCCACGGAGGCCGCTTCGCTTACACCCTCGGAAGAAAGCAGGGCATAGCGGACCTGCCAGTCCTGGATAGTACGAAGCTCATCAAGGTCCCATCCTCCGGCCGGATTACCGTTTTCGTCCCGGCCCTCAAGGGTGTACCAGAAAATCTGCCCCAGACCCGTAGCATCAGGCCCCAATGTTGCCTGGACGCCTTCAGGGAGCGTTCCGGCAGGCAGCGAATTAAGCTTTTCAAGGACCCGGCTTCGTGAGAAGTAAAAGTCGACTTTGTCCTCGAATATAATGTAGATTGAGGAGAATCCGAAAAACGAGTAACTGCGGATAGTTTTGACGCCGGGAATTCCCAGAAGGGACACTGTCAAAGGATATGTTATCTGGTCCTCAACGTCCTGGGGCGAACGTCCCATCCATTCGGTAAAAACTATCTGCTGGTTTTCGCCTATATCCGGAATGGCGTCCACGGGAACAGGGCTCCTTGGCAGGCCCCAAAGGTCCCAGTCGAATGGGGCCACCATAGCACCCCATCCGAGGAACATTATCACTAAAAGCCCGACAACCAGCTTGTTTTCAAGACAAAAGCGTATTACTTTGTCTATCAGTGATTGTTTCTGAGCAGGTAGTTCATCCATATCTTTGTCCACTAAACCTGAACCAAACTGTCTTTACACTACTGCCGCAGTTCCCCCGAGGCCTGCCAGAAAAAGCAACCTCATACTTACAGAAGCGACCTTAGGACCTGGCACCATTATGTCTTGAGGCTACTGAACTTGCTGCTGGAACTGAGGCAGTTTGGCGATATACTTTTCCGGTTCTGCATTGAATTTTTCTTCGCAGCCCGGGCAGCAGAAATACACCTTCTTGCCCTTATACTCAATAAAAAGGGCCTTATTGATAGGATTACCTCCCATGACCGGACAGGTTGTCTGCTCTATTGCAGCGGCGACCGCCTCTATCGGTTCGTCCGTCATAGACGCGAGCCCATGCCCCTTCATGTCCTGCATCTGTTCAGTCGATGTTTCAGCGGGTGTCGGCTCTTCCTTCTTGCAGCCATTCAGCATTATCAATCCTACAAGTAAAATACCCGTCACTAAAAACATCATCCCAATTTTCATACTTTTTACGTTCATTTTTACACTCCTTAAAAAAATGTGTTTCAAAAACTCGTTTCATTTCGGCTCTTCGCCGATTACTTCGATAACCTGGCCGCATTTGAGCATAGAGGCGCCAAAATAGGGATTGCGGGTGTCCTTGTCCGTTTGCAGCCAATCCGCTCCCCTGTTATTAAATACCATCGGGCAATTAATCTTGTAAAGGGTCTTGCCGTGATACACTCCGAATTGTCCGACAATAGCAATAAGCTCGTTGGACAGCCCCTCAAATTCTTCACGCATCGGTTCAATTCCTTCAGCTTCTTTTATCTTATCCAACGCGGCCTTCATCTTCGTGCTGTTAGCCATCCACACGTCATGAGCATTTCCGCTGAGCAAACTCATTTCAACCGCAGTGAGAGCTTTCAGTGCCTCACCTGCTGCCCGGATTGCACTGTCCTTGTTGTCAGAAGCAAGAGCTTCATGCAATAACAAGTACTTTTCAACAACTGCCCAAAGCTGTTTTCGATACTCATCCGGTACCTCAAAAATATCGTACATATGGCTGCTATCAGCACTCATCATACTGGGCTTTGCTTGTATCTGAAGGGCCGAATCAATCTTAAAGTTACCGTTAGTAACGACAATTTCTCCTTCGGCGAGCCCTTCTTTGACCAAATAGTAATCGGCTGCTCTCGGGCCAAGAACTACCTGTCTGCCCTCGAACGTCGGCTTGTTTGCATCCGGTATCCGTACATACACAACCGCTCGTTTGCCCGTTATCAAAGGCGCAGTTGCGGGAATTACCAGAGGCGGCTCATTGGGTTCAATGGCCGTGGTGTATAGTGACTCAGTAGCCACCAAATCCATTTCGCAGATATCGCATTTGTCCGGCTGCTCCCTGACAACGGACGGATGCATCGGACAAATCCATTTGCCTGCCAGCTCCGGGTCCATTACGGCGCCGCCCTGGGCAACTTTCGCCCGCAATACGCTCCTGACAAACATTCCCGGCTTGAGCTTACCGTCAGGATTATCGACGTTGAGGCGCACCTTGACCGTCCTGGTCTTCGCGTTGAGTATGGGGTCACGGAAGCTTATTTTGCCCTTGAAGACCTGCCCCGGATTTGCCTCGGTTGAGAATTCAACTTCCTGCCCGTACCGAACCCAGGGCAAATCGGACTCGTAAGCATCCAGCTTAATCCACAAACGCGAAAGGTCTGCAATTGTGTAAACAGGTGTGCCGGTGTTTACATACATACCTTCTGTGGCGTGTTTATGGATGACTATTCCACCCATAGGCGAATAAACCGTTATATGAGTGACCGGCTCGCCGGCGCTTTCGATTTTATCAATTTGAGCACGTGCAAGGCCAAGGAGTCGAAGTTTATCCCTGGACGCCTCAAGCATAGCAAGAGTGGTTCTTTTCATCAGGTCGGAGGTATTATCTCTGATACTGCCGGCAGCTTTGAGTGCCTGGAGAAGCTCGGCCTGTGCACTGATTAGCTCAGGACTGTAAAGATCGACCATATGGTCGCCCTTGTTGACCGTGATGCCGGTAAAATCCACGTAAAGCCGGTCGATTCTGCCGGGTACCCAGGCGGTGATATTTTTCACACGGGTCTCGTCGTAATCAACCTTGCCGACCATTCGGATTTCGGCCTCTACAAATTTACGCACCACAGGGGTCGTTTGAACCTCCATCAGCTTTACGGCCTCTTGCGAGAAGGTGATTTGCCTCGGGCCTATGTCACCGCCCTCGGATGATGCCTGGATCAGATCCATAGGGCAAAGGGGGCACTTTCCCGGTTTAGGCAGGTGTATCTGGGGATGCATCGAGCAGGTCCACCATGTTTGTCCCTGCTCAGCAACCTGTGGCACGGGCATCCTGCCCGTGTTCACGGCCTGGAAGGCCGTGCCACGGGGGGATTGATGCAAAAGAGCATAGAAGAAATAACCCGCAAGGAAAGTTATGACCACCAAAATAACGGTTTTAATTACCTGACTGCTCAATAATGATTTGGCTTTTGTCATTTTCATTTCAGCCACCTATAATCTGTTAATCATACCATTTCCATAGGATATATGTTCAATTAAATACAGTCTTTTAGCAAATCCAATGAAAGATTGACTCACTTTTCCACAGTTTCCTTGTCTATTGATGGCTCAGCCATTGAAGGCAGTTCCGTCCCAATAAGCATTTCCAGCTCGGCCAGTTTCTGCTGATTGTTTGTAAGAGCCCTTTCGTAGTCCAGCTCGTATTTAAGCAGCATGCGCTGGGCATCTATCAGCGAGAGGAAATCTATCGTACCTGCTTTATAGGCGGTTTCAGACGCCTGAACAAGCTCCTCTGCCTTTGAAACTAAAACGTCCCCATAAAGATGCGTCTTTCTCTGGCTGTCTTCAATATCGTACAGCACCTCAAATACTCTTGATAATATTTTGTTTTCGATATCTGTTCTTTGCTCTTGAATTTTCCTGACATTGGCTTTTGCCTGTTGCTCAGCGGCCTTGTAGTTGTTCTGCCACAGGGGGATATTCATTGAAAACATCAAAATCACAGGGTCATCACCGCTGCCTCTGAGGCCGGGAGAAACCGCTCCACCTGTCTGAATCCAATCGATGCCGACTCCTATATCAGGATAGAATTTCTTTTTTGCCAGCTTGACCCTGCTTTGTGCCGCCTGAATTTCCCAGCTAAATTCAGCAAGTTCGGGATTCGCTCTTTTTAACGCCTGCACAATATGCTGCCGGTCAAGCCGGACTTCTCTCGGTTGTTCTTTTTTAGGCCAGGCCAACTCCGCGTCAATCGGTCGATTTAGCACCGAGTTGAGTTTTGCAACTGTCGGCTCTCTGAGCTGCTCCAGACTTCTTAAGATATCCTCAAGTGTAGCTAATTCTACCTGAACACGGATTATGTCAGGATGTATTGCCGTAGCGGTTCTGTATTTGGTGCGCGCGACTTCTTCGAAATGCTGCAATAGTTCGAGATTCTGTTTTGCAATATCAATAGCTGTAGCCAGATATGCGAATTCGTAAAAAGCCACTTTTACCTGCCGGAAAAGGTTCAACTTGGTTGTTTCATATCCTTGCCTTGCAGCTTGTGCCTTTGCTGCGGCCAAGTCGGTTCTGGCCTGGATTTTGCCAAACCAAGGGAATACCTGCATAATGCCGAATTTTTGTTGTTGCGGCCCGACCCGTGTCTCGACTTCCTCTATAAAATAGCTGTAGGTAAATTTCGGGTCATCCAATGCTTTTGCCTGTGGAATCTGCTCTAAAGCGGCTTTCCACTGCTCAAATTTTGCCTTCAGCTCCGCATTATTGAGAGAGGCATAAAGCAGATAATCCGCAAGTTTATGCAAATCATTCGTATCAGACGACTGCTGTGAAGCTCTGACAGACAAAGTTAATGCGAGCAAAATTACTAAAGCCGAAAGGATTTGTCTGTTCATATTTTCTACCCCTTAAATTTGACACGATAAATGTATTTCACGATATAGCTTTACAGCTTTTCAACGTATTTTACCCTCTGCGTTTTTGACGTATCAGCTTGAGAATTTCATTCATCTTTTGCTGTTTTTCCTTTTCCGAATTTCCTTTGATAGCTTGGGTGACGCAGTTTTGAAAGTGCTTCTCTATAATCTTTTCTTCAACCCGGGCAAGTGCCCCTTTGATGGCGTATATCTGGTTTAAGATATCGATGCAGTATTTGCGATTTTCGACCATCTTTTGAACGCCTCGAACCTGCCCCTCGATTCGCCTTAACGCGACCAGATTATCTTCATGACTCGGATGTTTATTCATTTTTTACCTCCTTGTTTAATTCTGCTGATTCAATATACCCCCCTGGGGTATGTAGTGTTCGGGAAAAAGTCTTACTTTGGGCAATTTACTTTTGGGTTGATATTGTGCCGCCGGCAACGACATTATCGCTATTATTATAAAGCACAAGCTTTTGGCCGGGGCAGGGAGCGAATTGAGGCCGTTGAAAATTGACTGTTATACTATTTTCCCCGATATCGATGATTGTGCAGAGATTTGGATCGCCGTAGGAACGGATTTTACCGAGGAATTTACTGCCAAGTGTAAACTCTTCCGGAATGAGGGCGTTAATCTCTTTTGCCCTGACAGTATGAGTGCTCACCTCTTCTCTCGTACCTAATGCAATCGTGTTTGCCGCAGCATCAATCTTACCGACGTATAGCGGTTTGCCACCGGCATATCCAATACCCTGCCTTTGACCAAGGGTGTAATTTGCAATGCCCTTGTGTGTACCTATTATTTTGCCCTGCATATCTGTTATATCGCCCTGCCGATTGACTTCGAGGTCATCCAGAACCAATCTATAATCACCCTGTCCCGCGAAGCAAAGTTCCATGCTTTCCGCTTTATCCGCAACACTCAGATTTAATTGGGCGGCGGTCGAACGAACCTTGTCTTTTATTAACTCGCCTAAAGGAAGAACGAACCTCTGGAGTTTTTCTGGCGGTATTCCATAAAGAAAATAACTCTGGTCTTTGGCTTTATCCTTTGCCCGGCCAAGCCGCGTCTGGCCTTCAGATTTTGAAACTCTCGCATAATGACCAGTGGCCAGATAGCTAATCCCGAATGTTTCCTCCAGGAAATCCCACAGCAACGAGAACTTCAGAAGTGTATTGCAGTCAACACAAGGATTTGGAGTTTCACCTCTCGAATAAGATTGACGGAATTGCTTTATTATAAGCTCTTCGAAGGGTTCGGTAACATCGACAAAATAATGAGGTATATTCAATTCACCGCAAACAAAGGCGGCATCAGCACCGCAGCATCCCCTGCTGTTTGTATTGCACGAGACAGGTATCTTCATCGTGATACCCAATACATCCCAACCTTGTTTTTTGAGCAGATAAGCTGTAATGCTGCTGTCAACGCCGCCGCTCATTAGCACCGCAATTTGTTTGGACAGTTCCTTCTTAGGTTCCCACGGTGAGAGACTCGGCTCCAATAACTTAATGTTCCACTTATTGGCTGCCATTTGTTATTAATAGTCTCAGTCGAACAGTCCCGTACTTATATACCGCTCGGCTGTGTCGCAAAGGACGGCAACAATCAGTTTGTCGGTATTTTCTTGATGTTTACCTATCTTGATAGCTGCGGCCGCTGCGGCACCGGCTGATATGCCGGTAAAGATGCCTTCTTCTTTAGCCAGGCGTTTTGCCATATCAAATGCTTCGGCACTTGTTATCTGCACAACCTCATCAACAACTTTCAAATCCAGGACATCCGGTACGAAACCGGCACCAATGCCCTGAATCATATGCGGACCGGGCTTACCGCCGGAAAGGATCGGTGACTCCGCCGGTTCAACGGCGACAATTTTGACGGATGGTTTGCGCGATTTTAGCAATTCACCAACACCGGTTATCGTGCCGCCGGTACCTACTCCGGCGACAAATATGTCCACCTGTCCATCTGTGTCCGTCCAAATCTCTTCAGCGGTTGTTTCCCGATGAATCTGGGGATTCGCAGGGTTCTTAAACTGCTGAGGCATAAAGGCGCCTTGGGTTTTTTCCACGATTTCATTGGCCTTATTAACCGCGCCGGTCATTCCCTCTTCGGCAGGTGTAAGCACGAGTTCTGCTCCGAATAGCTTGAGTATCTTTCTTCGCTCGATTGTCATTGATTCGGGCATAGTAAGTATCAGCTTATAGCCCCTTGCCGCTGCGACCCACGCAAGTGCGATTCCGGTATTGCCGCTGGTCGGTTCGACAAGGGTCATCCCGGGCTTGATTTTACCGGCACGTTCGGCGGACAATATCATATTTACACCAATACGGTCCTTAACGCTGCTGGCCGGATTGAAGAACTCCAGTTTGCCCACTATCTTTGCTTTACAATCCTTGCTTACCCTGTTAAGCTGAACCAGCGGTGTTTTACCAATCAGCTCAGTCATATCTTTTGCAATATTCATTTAAT
>CAZZAX010000037.1:3404-40682 GCA_964653075.1 uncultured Pirellulales bacterium | reverse complement strand
CAGTCAAAGGTGTCAACACACTGGTAATTTGGTTCAGAGGCAATGCCTCTAACGCGGCCGAACCTATGTATGTTGCTCTCAATGACAGTGCTGTTGTCACTAATGATAATCCTGATGCAGCACAGAAAGCTGCCTGGACCCAATGGACTATCGACCTGACGAGCTTTGCAGACCAGGGTGTGAACCTTGGCAATGTTAATTCGATTACTCTCGGCCTTGGCAACAGGACTAATCCGGTGGCCGGAGGTGCAGGTATGATGTTCTTCGATGATATTCGTCTGTATGCTCTCACACCATAAACAGCAAGTTACGATTAACTGTTTTGTTAATATGGTGATTAGTATCAATTCGGGGCCTATGCCAGTTAGGTATAGGCCTCTTTTTAATTGTCTATTGGCTATTTTAAGATTGCTTCAGTGCACAAATGACAAATAAATTCTTTGAGGGGACATAAAAAATTTCTCAAAAACTGTAATCACCTCAACTTTATCATTGACGAGAAGGCGGTAATTTTGGTATATTCAATATAAATAGACATGATAAAACACGGATTTTGGTCTCTCGGGGGCTAATTTCTTTTTTTTGTGGAATAGCCCGGTCAAAGGCCATAATGAATAAAGTACAGATTTGTAGTGTGGATTTGTGCTTTATACTGAAAATATTTAGCATTTTGTTGCACCTAAAATTAGACTTTTGAAGGAAGGAGGTAGTGGCAAGCCGTAAAAATCATCCCGGGCAGAAGTATTTCGTATGCCCAAATTGTTTTCGGTCGTTTTATTTACAACTTTTTATTGATAACAAAAGGTGTTTTGGTGTGTGACCAAAGCACAAATTAATATTAACTTTGAAGGAGTAGTATGATGCGCAAGAAAATAATTTTGTTGACTTCTTTTGTTTTAGCACTGGCTCTGGTTGGTACAAATGCGGCGTTTGGCACTCTCAGTATCGACGTCCGAATTGCTGCCACCAATGATGATGCCGAAGAGAAGGTCGCGGCTGGTAATGTTGAATTGGGCAGCAGCGACCTGGAGCTGGGTTATGAAGGCGACGCCTCGCCGGATACCCTGCAAATTATAGGGGTCCGATTTACGGGAGTAGGGATTCCAAAGGGTGTTGCAATCAAGAAGGCATGGGTGCAGTTCACCACTGATGACGTAGATAATCCTTACCATTCCCCCCCTGTGTCTCTTATCGTCGAGGGCGAGCTGAGTCCCAATCCCGCTGAATTTAGTGAAACTACAGGTGACATCAGCTCCAGGGCCACAACGACGGCGTCAGTAGCGTGGGATATACCGGTGTGGGGGGCCCTCCGTGCGGCAGGTCCGCCTGAGCGTACTGCTGATATCTCTTCTATCATCCAGGAGATAATCGACGAGGACGGCTGGGCCGCCGGCAACGCGATGGTGATAATCCTTAGAGACAACCCGGACAATCCCTCCCAGGGGACTCGAGAGGCCGAGGCTTTCGACGGGGACTCGTCTATGGCGCCGCTGCTGCATATAGAGTATGCGGTTAAATATGCTACGGAACCGGACCCGGCTGATGGCGGTACAGGTGGACCCGCGCCGCTTATGCAGTGGACGAGGGGAGATACTGCCGTGTACCACGATGTGTACTTCGGCACCAATCCGGATTTAGGGGATGCTGACTATATGGACCGTATGCCCTATGCGATGTACTGGCACGTTCCCGGTTTAACTCCAGGTACCACTTACTACTGGCGGGTCGATGAAGTTGAAGGTGACGGCACTACGATTCACACAGGCGACCTCTGGAGCTTTACTGCTGTGGGTTTTGTCGCCCATAGCCCCGATCCGCCTGATGGCAGCAAAACTGCGCTCTCTGATACAGTCCTTAGCTGGGGTGCTGGTTCCAGTGCAGCTTCACACGATGTGTACTTCGGCACCAGCCAAGCCGATGTAGCTGCCGGTACCGCCGATACGTTCAAGGGCAACAAGATGGATGTAACCTATACTCCCGAAGGTCTTGAGAATGGCACCATTTACTACTGGCGGATCGATGAGGTCGAGGCCGATGGTACAACCAGGCACCCGGGCGAGGTCTGGGGTTTCAAAACACGTGGCGACCCTGCTCTTATCGGCTGGTGGAAGTTTGACGAAGGTCAGGGCGCCATCGCTTATGATTCCTCCGGCTATGATAATCATGGTATTCTTGGTGGTGACCCGCAGTGGGTAAACGGGACCATAGGCGGCGGGCTGGAATTGGACGGAGATGATGATTATGTCGGAATTGACAGTATAGCTCCAATGATGACAAGCAACAATTTTACGTGCAGTATATGGATCAAAACCGATACGGATGGGGATGACCACATAGTGTTTGGATCCAACAGTGGCAGCAGTCACAATTTCCTGTTTGGCGTTAATAATGGGAATGTATGGACGGATGATGATACCGACGAAGAGTTCCCCCCTAAGGTCGGCAACAACAAGTGGCATATGATAACGTACGTAAGGGAAGGGCTCACCTCGTGGATATACGTCGATGGAGCTCTGCGAAAGGAGGATCCCGCCGATGACGAGCCGGCCATGGACATGCAGTGGTCAATAGGCATGGAATGGGATAGCGGCCCGAGCGACGAATTTGCAGGCGTAGTGGACGACGCCCGCTTCTGGATTAGGCCGCTGACGGCGGAAGAGGTGGCCGAGGTTTTCAGAGGTGACGTGGACCTTGCCCACAGCCCGAAGCCCGCTAATGGCTCAACAACAGACATAAAGCGCGCGATGCCGCTTAGCTGGTCACCTGGAGAAAAGGCCGCTCAGCATGATGTGTACTTCGGCACTGACGAAGTACCTGTCGAAGGTGCTGATGCATCCGATACCACAGGCATATATCGAGGCCGACAGGATGCTACGAATTATACTCCATCCGAAGGTGTTGAATGGGGCGGCGGTCCTTACTACTGGCGGGTTGATGAGTATAATAATGACGGCTCTATCAGTACAGGCTCAACCTGGAGCTTTTCAGTAGCTGATTATCTTATTGTGGACGACTTTGAAAGTTACAATGACCTTAATCCCGATGACCCCGATAGCAAGAGGATATTTTACACGTGGATAGACGGATTCGACAACCCGGCAGTAAACGGTTCTGTCGTTGGCTATGCTAGTCCTCCTTTTGCCGAGCAAAGTATCGTTAACAGCGGCAGGCAGTCGATGCCGTTATTCTACGACAACAGTGTTGGGTACTCTGAGGCGACCATGACATTGACCAGCCTGCGAAACTGGACCGAGGAAGGTGTTGGGGTACTGACGATTTGGTTCAGGGGCGAGGCGGCTAACACTGCTGAACCTTTATATGTCGCTCTCAACGGCAATGCGATAGTAACTCATGAAAATCCTGATGCCACACAGTTAGGTACCTGGACGGAATGGACTATCGACCTGACGCGCTTTGCTGACCAGGGTGTGAACCTTACCAATGTCAATACGATTAGCCTTGGTCTTGGCAACAAGAGCAATCCGCTGGCCGGAGGTACAGGCGTAGTGTACATCGATGATATTCGGCTGTATCGACCATAGCCTGCGCCGTAAGTAAAGGTTTAGTTGACAAGATTGTGCACTTGATATTGCAGATTTGGTCAATTCGGGGTCTATACCAATTAGGTATAGGCCCCTTTTTTTACTGATTAAATAATCAGCGGTTTTGCATTGACATTAAGAAAGAATAATGTAGAATGGCTTTTTCGGCAGCAATGATTAAACCAAGTACTGGATAGTTCAGTAATCCCTACTATTCCCTTTTGAGTCTTTTATGTATTCAGACTATATTCGTAACGTAGCGATAATTGCCCACGTTGACCACGGCAAGACGACGCTTGTTGACCAGCTTCTCTACCAGTCGGGTATGTTTCGGCAGGAGGACCTTGATAAGCTGGCCGGCGGCGAGTATGGATTGATTATGGATTCGAATCCGCTGGAAAAGGAGCGGGGCATAACAATTTTAAGTAAAAACTGCGCGATTAATTATACTAACAGTGAAGGCAGCGAATATAAAATTAATATAATCGACACGCCGGGACATGCTGATTTTGGTGGAGAGGTTGAACGTGTTTTGAAAATGGCAGATGGTGTGCTTCTTTTGGTTGACGCATTCGAAGGGCCTATGCCGCAGACAAGGTTTGTACTGAGTAAGGCGCTTGAGCATAAGCTCCGGCCCATAGTTGTTATCAACAAGGTTGACCGGACAAACAGCAGGCCTGATGATGTTGTGAATGAAGTATTCGACTTGCTTGTTCAGCTTGGGGCCGATGATAAAGCTCTTGATTTTCCATTGATATACGCATCTGCAAGAGACGGGTGGGCGACGAGGGACATCGAGAAGAAAACCGACAATATGCAGGTGATATTCGACGCCATAATCAATAATGTTCCCTGCCCACAGATTATCCATGATGCTCCTCTGCAAATGCTGGTGACCAGTCAGGAGTATTCGGATTATGTCGGACGTATCGCAATAGGCAGGATTTTTGCAGGCCGGCTAAGTGAAGGCCAGAAAGTTACTGTCATCGACTCAGAGGGTCTGCATACACAGCAAAAAGTTATGCAGATTCATCAGTTTCAGGGTCTTGGCCGAAAGCTGGTTTCAAGTGTTCAGGCCGGTGATATATGTGCGATATCAGGGCTTAACCCTGTTGAGATTGGTGACACGATTGCCTGTGCGGACAAACCTTCGAGGCTTGCGGTTATTTCTGTCGATGAGCCGACAATGTCAATGACATTCAGAGTTAACAACGGGCCATTCGCAGGCAGAGACGGAAAATATGTAACGAGCAGGCAGATTGGTGAAAGGCTTGAAAAGGAGCTTCAGCAGAACGTTGCTTTAAGGGTGGAAGCCGGGCAGAGTCCTGAAGAATTCAATGTTTCGGGCAGAGGGCTGATGCATCTTGGGGTTTTGCTGGAAAATATGCGGCGTGAAGGGTATGAGGTTTGTGTGGGTAAGCCGAATGTAATTTTAAGAATAGTGGATGAGAGGCGTCAAGAGCCGATAGAATTACTTGCTGTTGACTGCCCATTGGATTGCCAGAATTCCGTGATGAGTCTTCTGGGTGACAGACGAAGCGAAATAATTAAAATAGATCCCAAAAGCGGTGCAGGCGATTTTATTCATATGGAATTTTTGATACCGTCGCGGGGACTGTTCGGTCTTCACGCCAGGATGATGAATGCGACACAGGGCAGAGCGGTTATGCATCATACGTTCGAAAGATACGAGTTGATGAGGGGAGCAATACCTCAGCGAAAGGCCGGCGTTATGATTGCAACCACAACGGGACAAGTTACCGCTTATGCGCTTGACGCCTTATACGACCGCGGCATTTTTTTTGTCGAACCCGGAGAAAAAGTTTATGAAGGACAGGTAGTCGGGGAACACTGCAAGGACAAGGACATACCCGTCAACGTCGTAAAAAGCAAGCAGCTTACCAACATTCGGGCGGCCGGCAAAGACGATGCCGCCAGGGTAAGGCCCGTAAGAAAGATGAGCCTTGAGGCGGCGATGGAGTATCTTCAGGAAGATGAGCTTGTCGAGATTTGTCCGTCTTCGATTCGAATACGCAAAAGGCTTTTAAAAGAAGCAGACAGGCGGCGACAAGGTCGTACAATCTCTTAATATAATATCGGCACGGGTCAGATTTTTTTCTATAAATCCAAACCCCAGTAAATATTTGAAGACTTGCGAAATGAGTACGGAACATATACGAAATTTTTCTATTATAGCGCATATTGATCACGGCAAGAGCACCCTGGCTGACCGTATGCTCGAGCTGACCGGTACGATTACTTCTCGTCAAAAGCTCGACCAGCTTCTTGATGACATGGAACTCAAACGTGAGCGGGGAATAACCATCAAGGCCTCTGCAGGTTGCTATAGGCGGCAAAATCATCGCAAGAGAAACCATCAAAGGCTTTCGTAAAGACGTAACGCAAAAGCTATACGGCGGAGATGTAATGCGCAAGATGAAGCTGCTTAAAAAACAAAAAGAAGGCAAAAGGCGTATGAAAAGTGTTGCTAATGTTCAGATACCGCAGGAAGCATTTATGACAATCCTCGACAACAGTGAATAGCACATACGGTTTTAACGAAATACCAACAGCCTGCTTAATCAATCAAAAAACGTTCAGCCCCAAAGGGCACACACTTTAGGCCTGATGTCCCGGATACCGCAAATTTCAATAAAACTGATATGATTACGTAAAATTGTTGCCACGTGAAAGGAATTGAGTTATTTTATAACACAGGGGGATGAATTCGTGAGCCGTATCTCGAACGAGACAGAAACAACAAAAGAGGTTTAATGACAGATGAACAAAAACAATTAGTGCATCAAATCGAGCCTTTCCTTGAATCCGAAGATAAATCGGCGCTGATGGAGCTGCTCAGCAACCAAAGAAGCAGTGACATAGCAGAAGTTGTGGAGCTTGTGGATAACGAGCAAAGACGTGCCATCTTCGACGCTATGGACAAACCAATTTCTGCTGAGGTTCTGGAAAAGGTCGATGAGGCAACCAGGTCTGAGCTTTTCGAGCTGCTCGAAAAGGAGGAGCTAAAAAGTATTGTCAGTGAACTTGACCCTGACGATGCAGCGGACATTCTTTCGGAACTGCCCGAAGAAGAAAGGGCTGCCCTGCTCGAAAGCATACCTCCTGCGGAATCGGCTGAGATTAAAGAGCTGATGAGCTACTCGGAGGATTCAGCGGGCGGGATTATGGACACGGCCGTGATAAGCGTGTCCGAGGATGCCACGGTAGCCGAAGCTGTCAATAA
Organism: uncultured Pirellulales bacterium; assembly: GCA_964653075.1. Lineage (GTDB taxonomy): Bacteria > Planctomycetota > Phycisphaerae > Sedimentisphaerales > Anaerobacaceae > NIOZ-UU13. The sequence goes on along the minus strand of CAZZAX010000037.1, from coordinate 33,896 downwards.
AATCCGTGCTGCGGAAATTGATGAAGATTTCTTTTGCGTTTATGTCGTGAACAAGGACAGCAGATTTGTAGGTGATGTTCGCATCAGGTTCCTGCTGACACGTCCTGAAAAAACGAGGATAGGTGATTTAGTTGATCCGGATACGATTTACGTTACTGTCGATATGGACCAGGAAGAAGTTAGGAACATATTCAGCAAGAACGATCTGATTGTAGCGCCGGTCCTGGAGAACGACAATAAATTAGTCGGGCGAATCACCGCCGACCGTATCATCGAGGTCGCGGAGGAAGAGGCTGCAGAAGACTTGTACGCAATGGCCGGTACGGATGCGGACGAGCTTGACACGTTCTCGGCTTTTAACGCGGCCAGGATTCGAATGGCATGGCTTTTTCCGTGTTTAATCGGCACTGGAGTAACAGCTCTTGTCCTGATGTTTTTCCACGATAAATTTAATAATATGGAAGGTTTGTCTGTTCTTTACACAGCCGCTCTTGCTTTTGTACCGATGATTGCGGCTATTAGCGGCAATGCCGGTCTGCAAACATCGGCGATAGTGGTTTCGGGACTGGCAACCGGCCACATGGTAGCATTGAGATTGAGCCAGGTTTTTACTCGTGAAGTACGAATTGCCCTCCTTGTAGCTTTGAGCTGTGGAATTATGGGCGGTGTGGCGTGTACAATCCTGCTCCATCTGAAGACGCCGGAAAGCACAATAAAGTCCGTCCAGCTTGTATTTGCATTCGGAACGGCTATGTTCTCTGCAATAATGGTAGCGACAACACTTGGGTTGTTCCTGCCATTTTTATTCCGGCGAATCGGTATAGACCCGGCTATAAGTTCCGGTCCGTTAGTTACAACCGCAAATGATTCCATAAGCGTCGCAATCTATATGACTTTGACACTACTATTGGCAACGTAAGTATGGAGGGCGGGATTTTTTAACTTTCTTTTGTGTTTCAAGAAAATTCCTCTATTTTCCGCAGGCCATTATCTGCGAGTTCGCCTGGTAACAACCCTTCTCCTTGTGCTTTTTTTTCTTGGAATCTCCTTAATGCTCAAATGTGATACCGGTGGTTTTCTGGGAGCAGCACTTTTTGGTACCTTCCGTCCGAGCATCTGCAGGGCGTTTCTGCATATTCCCCTAATATCATTATCGCGATGTTTCAGGCCCTGTTCCAAAACCTCCAGAGCCATTTTTTTCATTCTGCCCCGCATTTTTCTAAGACCATAAGCAGCAGCGTTTTTCGATGGCACAGGACAATTCCCAAACAAGGCAGCTTTTAAGATATCTAATCCATCCTCCTGCATCCAGGACAATTTATAAGCGGCCCGCCGTCTGTTCGATGCGTCGGTGGAGTACAACTGCTCCCGAAGCTTTCTGAGGAGTTTTATTGACGCTTCATCCTTTTCCCTGCCTGAAAGTTCTCTTTTCTCCATTTCCATAAGTCCACCCCTGTATTTAGATTACTTCCTTGTAATGTCCCCAATTCTCTAACAAGATATAAACGGCTTGTCAAATATTTATTTGAAAAGAATTGCAGTTTTTCTCCAAGTGCCACCATTGGCAAATCGGTGCTGGAAAAGCCCGTACAGCAAGCAATCAGCGAGGGCGGGGCAATTCGACCTTAGATTTGTAATGAAAATCAATATTGTTCAAGCATCAAGCTTGACAACGGGCTTAAAATTTTATAATATAGTTATATAAGAGTTTGTCTTTACAAATCTTATGGTAAGAGGTTTTTTGCCTGATTTCAACCGTCAATTGAGTCGGTAGTGGCAGTAACAATTAGTTTATAAGCTTTGGAGTTAAGGGTAATTATGCCCACGGAACAACTTATTGACAGCCAAATAAATCCTGAGCATGGACCGGAATTGAACAAGTTTTTCAAGGCTGCTATCAAAACGCGGGCAAGCGACCTGCACCTAAAGGTGGGTCAGCCGCCGAAACTGCGTCTTTTTGGAGAGTTGAAAAATACTACCGGCGAAGTTATGACGGCAGAAAGGATCGAAGAATTAGTTTTCGGGATACTCAGCCCTGCCCAGAAAGAGTCTTTCCTGGAGCATGGGACTCTGGACTTTGCCCACGAGATCGAAGGTGAACACCGTTTCCGAACAAATATATTTCGCCAGCGAGGCATGATCAGCCTTGCCGCACGGCGCGTCAACACAGTCATCCCGCCGTTTGAGGAACTGCACCTGCCGCCGATACTTGAAAAGATATGCGAAACCAGGCAGGGGCTGATTCTTGTAGTAGGACCTACCGGCTGCGGGAAAACTACAACAATTGCATCGATGATAGACCACATCAACTATACTCGCTTGTGCCATATAATTACGATCGAAGACCCTATCGAGTATCTGTTTAAGGACGCCAAAGCGATAGTTTCACAAAGGGAAATTGGGCTCGATGTCAAAGACTATAATGAGGCCTTGACGTATCTGATGCGTCAGGACCCCGATGTGGTTTTCATTGGCGAGATGCGGGATGCCAAAACCGTAAGCGCGGGAATGAGAGCTTCAGAAACAGGGCATCTTGTTTTCGGTACGATGCACTCGGCAAATGCGTCGCAGTGCGTTCACCGTCTTTTGGATTTGTTTCCACAAAATGAGCGAAACCTTGTAAGACAAACTTTAAGCCTGTCCATTAAAGCGGTCGTCAGCCAGGTATTGGTACCATGCCTGAAGGAAGGGGTTGACAGGATACCAGCCGTTGAGATTCTAATTTCAAACGCGGCTGTCAGAAAACTCATGTCCGAAGGCCGCGAAGCCGATTTGCTCAATGTTATACGAAGCTCTCAACAGGAAGGTATGCAGGACCTTACATATAACCTTTGCGAACTTGTTAATAACGGTTCTGTTGATCCAAAGGACGCATATAAACACGCACCAAATAAAGAAGAACTAAAAATGGCACTAAAAGGTATCAAGACCACGGCAAGTGGAATTTTGTAAGATTTAACGGAGCATCTTATGCCGGATTTATTATTAGCAGCTATCGGATATGGTGGCTATATCTCAATAATCAAATTTATCGTCTTTCTGGTTATGTTTTTCGGATGGATACCGCTGCTGACGTGGGTTTTTCAGGACGCCAAAGTAATTGAGACAAAAGAGGTTTTCTGGACAGCTATTATTTTGGGCGCCGGAGCGATTGGAGTAATAATCTGGCTTGTTATGCCGGTGTTTATCGCCGGGATGCTGCTCTATTTGATAGCTGTCGGTGGTCCGGCTCTGGCTTATGTCAAGCACCGCAATTCCCTGGTGCTGGATTTTGACAAAGTGCTTACTGTTGACCACATCAAAAACCTGCTCGAAAGCAAAGAAAAGAAAATTGCACAGCTCAAAAACTACACTTTTATAACAGCAAATAAAAATGAGATTCCGATTCCCGAACCCCGGACACCGGACTTTTTCGGCTTTAAAACAGCCTATGAAATCATGAGCGATGCCCTCTGGCGAAGGGCGAGCAGTATAGCGTTTTCCCCGACACCTCAAGACTATAACATAGCATATTACGTTGACGGTTCGGTACTTAAACAGCCAAGTATAGGCAATGAGCAAATGAAGTATTTCATTCGCTTCATCAAGCACCTTGCCGACCTGGACACCAAAGAAAAGCGAAAACCACAAAAAGGTACATTTAAGATCGCTAAGGGCGAAAGTTATACTGAGTGGGAAGTGACCACAGCCGGCTCAACCGCAGGGGAACAGGTCAGACTCAAAGAAATATCACATGAAGAGCTGCCAAGGCTAAACGAAATCGGCCTGATGCCGGAGCAGTACGGACAGTTAGCCAGATTCAATGAGATAAAGCAGGGTGTATATATCATAAGCGGCCCGGCAAAAAGCGGCATAACAACAACACTCTATGCATTTCTGCGAAATCATGATGCTTTCATCAACCATATAAGCACACTTGAAAGACAGGCATCCCATACTCTCCCGAATATATCTCAAAACAGTTTCAGTCTCAGCGACACAGGCACAACAACATTCGCAAAAAAACTGCAAACGGTTGTACGAACGGGACCGGATGTCGTTGGTATTGGCGAATGCGAGGATGCCGAGACCGCCCAGGTTGCCTGTACCGCAGCCGCAGACGGCAAACTTGTTTACGTTACACTCAAAGCCGACAGCGTGATTCAGGCATTTGCCAAATGGCTGAAGTTTGTCGGCGACAGGAATCTGGCTGCGGGGACCCTTCTCGGCATAAGTAATCAACGGTTGGTCAGAATACTTTGCGACAAATGCAAGCAGGCATATACGCCGGACAAGGAACTTTTGAAAAAGTTTAATATCAGTGCAGAAAAAACAAAAGTTCTTTACCGGGCCGGCAAGGTTATTTACGACAAACGCGGCAAAGCCTCGACATGTGAAAAATGCCAGGGAACCGGGCATTTCGGCAGGACTGGCATTTTCGAAATGATCACACTGAACAACGAGTTAAGAAAGGCTCTGATACAGACGAGGTCGCTGCCGGAAATCGGCACTCAATTCAGACGTGCCAAAATGCTCTATTTGCAGGAACAGGCACTAAGAAGAGTTATCAGTGGAACCGTAACAATAAATGAAATGATCCGGGTGCTTTCAACAAGCAAGGCAAAAAAACAAAATAAATAGTAAAAGTGGCACGGCCATCCCTTCGGCTCCGCTCAGGACAGGCTTGGTCGTGTTTTCACGGGCTGGAAGCCCGTGCCACGCTCGGAACGCTAAAAAGGAGATATTGTAATGGCCAGCTTAGCAGTGGTGATAATAATTTTGGGATGTGCAGCATACCAGTATTTCAAAGGCTCATTTATCAGGGCAGCGGCAACGATAATAATTGCTATTTGCGCAGGGATAGCTGCATTTGGTTTCTTCGAGGTTTTGGCAAACGTCTTCATCAGCCGCGGTGATAGCGGCAAATTTCTATCTATTGTGCCGTGGGCGCAACCGCTCTGTTTTGCTTTGCTCTTTATTATAGTCTTTGGAGCCATGCAAACAGGTATGATGTTTCTAACGCATAATCGGCCGGTTGATTTAGGATTTCTGCCTGAGTGTATCGGGCGGGTTGTGTGCGGAATTTTCCTGGGCCTGTTACTATCAGGTTTTTTGCTTACAGCCCTTGGGATGGCCCCCTTGCCAAACAAGTACCCTTATCAGCGTTTTGAAGGCAAACGCAACAAAGTTCTGCTCAACGCAGATGGCTTCGTGACGGGTCTGTTCAGCATCTTAAGTAAAGGCAGCTTGAGCGGCAAAAGAAGTTTTGCAACCATTCATCCCGACTTCATCGACCAGATTCATCTGAACAGGATGATTTCCGGCACTTCCATCGTCACGAACAAATCTCCGGCGATAAGCCTGCCAAAACCGACAGAGCCGGCTGTCTGGCCGGCCCCTCAAAGCCTTAATGAGCAGATAAGCAAGATTGTCTCGGATTTGAATCGTCAAGGCAAAATTAAAGATGAGTCAAGCGGCAAGTTAATGTCTATGCCGGGGCCCATCAGCAGCGACTATCAGTCCAAAATAGTACGGATTGGAATAAACCGCAGTGCACTGAGTGCTCAAACAAAAATAAATGCTGGCATGTTTACGCTTCCCCAAATAAGACTCATCTGTAAACGGCAAGGTTACGGAGATGACCCATTGGCCGGTACGGGAATAAATATTTATCCCATCGGGCATCTGAAAGCACCGGACCAGATACAGGTAAGCACTGAAATAAAATTAGACAATAGAGACGACTTCAGGGGCAACGCCCGGGTAAAATTGATCGACTTTGTTTTTTGCATACCAAGGGATTACGAACCCATTCTCGTCGAGTTTAAGCAAAACACCATTCTTGAAATTTCCCCGAGATCAATCGTTAACACCGACAAGGCGCCACCACCGGTGCTTTTTACATACACAGCCAAAAGTAAAAAATAACGCAGGAAACCCGAGAACCCCCTGCCGTCCAACAAGCCCGAGAGAAATTGTGGTGAGGATGGCACAATAAAACTTCCCGCGGCCAAAATTACTTTTTAGGCACTGTGTCTGGGGTTAGGCTGATAAGATGGAAATTGTATAAGCTGGGCTATTTCGGCTTATGTATTGTGGCTCGGCCATCCTGGCCGAGTTGTGGTGGCACGGCCTTCCAGGCTGTGAACACGGGCAGGATGCCAGTGCCACAATCTCAAATACGCTTAGCTGCAAACAGACAATTCTTCCAAATCCAGTTCCATCAGATGCTCAAGATAAGCGTTGAGCTCTTCCTCTGAAAAATTGGCGAGAAACTCCGGCTTGGCACTTTTGTTGATTTCACAAATGTAGTCTATCAACTCCCTTTTACTCATAAGCACTGTTCCTTCAAAAGTGGTAAAAAAAATTATCGACCTACGCAATATCGACAGAGAGTACAATTTTTCTTTAGCCAACCGTACAAGAGCCTCCAGTAACGCCCCATAACGCAAACCACCATATAGCTGATTCGTATTTGTCCGACTACCATATATAGTCTGAGCAGCAAAACAATGTATATTACATATTCCACTGTCCAATAAAATCGCTTTCGGCGTTTACAAATCCGGATTAAAAAAAATTGCTAAATTTTTTCTTTTTCTGATTTCCTCACCATGGTTCAGCTTCCAGGACAACTTAGGAGGTTCGCCTATTAACATCGATATGAGAAGCCTTGTAAAAAAGTTATCGACATCACGTTTTTTTGTAAACGAATTTTCGTTTCTGGTCTCTATAATAACAGATATGCGAGAAGTCGTATATTTAAGCTGTGCATAGCTCAATTTTTCGAAAGTAAAACGTGTTGAAACAGGATTTCAAGGCACTGATTAACGACTACAGCACACAGGTGCTGAACACTGCGGTGCGGATTCTGGGCGATACTCATAAAGCCCAGGACGTACATCAGGAAGTATTCCTTGGAATATGGCAGCGATGGCACAAGTATGACGGCCAGACAAACTGGAAGGCATATCTGTACCGGACTACTGTGCGAAAGGCAATCCATCTCGTCAAAAAATCAAGGACGGAACGGCTTTTCGAGCAACAGCCGGAATATACCAGTAAGCAAGGGCCGGACGAGTCGCTACGAGTTGCCGAGCTGCAGCAGAAACTGGCCGGGTGCCTTGCAGGATTGCCAAAACGCCAGGCCGAAGTGTTTGTATTATCCAGAATGGAAGGACTGAAGGCCGAAAAAATCGCCGAGCTTTTAGGCTGTTCACAGGAAACAGTAAGAGTTCATCTGCATCGGGCAATGAAGCGGCTGGCCCGGGAATTTGGCGACTACCTGATTAAATAAAACGGGTGAATTATGAGTAAGCACGAAAATATCAATGAATTATTAACAGCTTTTGCTCTCGGAGAATTATCACAACAGCAGGCATCAGAGGTAAAAACACACCTGGCTGGGTGCCCTCAATGCAGCAAAGAACTCAAACAGCTTAAAGCATTACTCGAATGCACCGGACGTATAAGGCAGTTGTCAACTGATGCGCAGACTTGTGAATCGGCCAAACAAGCGATTTTCGAAGCAGTGGAAAGTGAAAAAAACAAACACCCCTCCGGGCTAAACATTGGCCCGGAATCTATATGGAGAACAATTATGAAAAGTCCAATTACAAAATTAGCCGCTGCGGCGGTGATAGTCATCGCAGCTTTTATCGTTATAAATCAATTCGGCAAACCAGTCAGCTTTATTACAATCGCGTTTGCAGACATTTCCGAGGCAATGAAGAAAGTTCCTTGGATGCACCAGATCAACAAAGGCTTTGAAAGAGGTATAATCGGTTCGAGTGAACAGTGGTTTGGCTTTGAAACAAAAATCCATGCTGACAAATGGTCTAATGGAAAAGCATCTTTCTGGAGCTTAAAAGAGCGAAAAAGATACAAATATGACCCTGAGAATAAAAGCATTACAATTGATTATGCCCCTGATGATAATTTCCCATTAAACTTGTCTTCTCCGGTTTTGCTCCTTGAAAGCTTGCATAAAATGCTCAAAGAACAGGGAGCCGAAATTCTAACAACTGAAGCTGAATATGATAATCAAAGAGTGCAGCTCCAGGAGATTTCTTTGTCCTCTGTGGGACAAAACAATGAGAGCCATACTCTAAAATTGTACATTCAGCCTGATTCGAAACTGCTGCTTGCCGCTCAGATCAAAGGAACTGATGCAGAGGGAAATGTCGTTATGGATGGAGAGGTTACATTCGAATATCCAAATAGCGGACCCAAAGATATATATGACCTTGGAGTACCAAGGACGGCGAATGTAGTGAACAATCTTCCGCCAGCGGATGTCTCTGACATCTTAGCAGATTATAAATCTTATAGAAAAAATGGTGTTTTTTCACATATTGCTATAATCATTATGAAGTGGCCTAGCCAAAGTGCACAATCAGGAGCGGTAAAAATAACTTACTGCAACAGCAACTCGATGAGGACAGAACGTCGCATTGCCAAAAGACGCTCAGCAAATTGGAGCGAGTACCCAAACGATAATGAGCCGAATTTCGATTCATTGCTTAGATGGTGGACAAGTGACGAAAACAGTAAATTGAACGAGGTTTTCCTTTTCGATGGTAAACATGATTATTACGTTTATGGTCTGCCTGATCGCTTGAAAAGCTACCGGACAAAAGGTCATAATCCCAACCATAAAAGTCTCAATGACATTTTTTGGCCCGACATTAGTATGTGGATTGGACCCAATCGAGAGTTAAAATTCGTCGAAACAGATTACACTAAAAATAACAACTTGATTTGTATCAAACTTCTTTTCCAGGGTAGGGTAATTCTTAGCAGGAAAGACGTATCACTGCCTCAGAAAAGGGTATATTACCTCGATCAACTGCGAGACTATATCTGTACGAGGCAAGAATATTATCAATTGCAGAATGCACCTTGGCAGAAAGACAAAACCTGGCTTGATGGAGTAGATCCCAACGTCATCCCAGAAGACCTGACTAAGCTTCGTGAAGTAACAGAATTTGCCCGAACAGATACTGGACAATGGTACCCGAAAAAAATTAAGACATGGTTAAATAATGATATGGCCGAATCAGGGGAACCCACACATATCGAAACTATATATCTTAGAACAGAACCACAATTTCCAAAGGGAATTTTCGACCCAAAAAAATTGCCGAAATAAATCCATTTCTCATGTGAACATTTTACTATTTCATATGTTGTCGCAGAAGTTTCTTTAGTTTTGCAATGGTCAGGGCATGTTTACTGTCACGAGCAAGATTGTAGTATTCCCCCGGATCATTGTTGTGGTCATACAATTCTACACCCTGCCTGCCCTCATCCCATTCTGTATAGCGCCAACGCTCGGTTCGTACGGAACGGCCGGCTATCAAGCCACGTTGCACCTGCGTAAACGCAGCTTTTTTCCAGGGCAGATTTGGATTTTTCAGTAAGGGCTTAAAGCTGGTACCTTCCAGTTTCACAGACACAGGCAGTCCGCACAAATCAGCCAGTGTCGGATAGATATCCACAAATTCTACAATTCGCGAGCAGCTATTTCCCTTGCCTCTTATTTCGGGTGTTACAACAATCAAAGGGGCTCGAGCTGACAATTCGAACACGGTGTTCTTATTCCACCAGCCGCGCTGGCCAAGATGGTAACCATGGTCGCCGAAAAAAATAACAATAGTGTTGCGCCAAAGCTCCATTCGGTCCATAGCCGCGATTATCTTTCCAACTTGTGTGTCCATAAACGAAATCCCGGCATAATAGGCACGCATAAACTCACTTCGTTCCCGGTCGGTGAAACGGTCGAAATCCGCTTTCCAGCCGCTCCCAATTGCCTGGGGAAGTTCGGCAGAGCGGTTGGGCGGGTCTTTGGGAGGTCTTAAAAGCTCAAGTGGATAAAGGTCGAAATAGCGTTTCGGAGCAATGAACGGGTCATGCGGCTTGTGAAATCCAACTGCAATAAAAAACGGATCGTTGCGATACTGTTCCAGAAAGTGAATAGCCTCTGCAGCAACTAGGCCATCGGACTGGTCCTGATCATCCCCCTCGGCAGCAAGCCATCTACACCATTTGACTCGACCACCGGTAAGGTTTCTGCCCTGTCCCTTCTTACCCAGTGGTGTTCCTTTAGGATCAGATGTTACGTTCCATGATTTAGAATCACCCATCTTCCCACCAGAATGAAAAACTTTTCCCACACGGGCCGTGAAGTAACCATTTTTGCGGAACAATTGCGGCAGAGTTACGACATCTGGAAGCTTTGAGCGAAAAGGAGTGTTGTTGTTGAAAATCCCGGTAGAATCCGGCCTTAAACCGGTAAGAAAGGAAGTACGACTCGGATTACATACCGTGAATTGACAGTAAGCACTATCAAAACGAATCCCACGCTCAGCCAGGTGATCAATGTTGGGAGATTTGACTACGGAATGGCCGTAACATCCGAGCGAATTATTCAGGTCATCGACTACGATGAATAGCACATTTGGCTTACGTTGTGAATCTTTGACTTTAGATTCATGCAGCCGAGTTGACAATTGCTGCGCTAAAATATTTGAACCTGCCCTGAATCCGAACGCCGCGGTTGCCAAAGCCGTACTTGTCTTCAAAAATTGTCTCCGTGTTATTGTAGAATTTTTCATAATATTCTCCAAAACCAGCAATAAGAACGGCCTGTAAGAAAGACCGATATAATAACATTAAAAAATTGCGCACAACTTTGGTACAGCTCCTCACAGGAACCATAAAACTTTCAATGATTTTACCATCAAACCATATACAGAGCAATAATCCCCTGACGCAAATCAATCGAGATACAAGATAATAATTAAGCTGGGAACTAAAAAATAATACAATTAAGAAGCTTTGATTTTTCAGTTAAATCTGCTACTGTATTAAAACAGGAGCGTAAGAATATTTGATGTTACTTCTCACACAGGAAGTAAAATTTATCAAATCTAAATATGAAAGGAGCTGGATTATGCGAAAGCTGATTTTAATCTGTTTATTGGTCTTGCTGAAATCCTCAATCACTAATGCAAATACGGTAAAATTAGAAAGTCGCTGGTTGAGAGCTGAGATTAATGATGTTACTGGGCAATGGACTTTGCTGGATAAACGCTCGGGAACCAGATGGCCCTCGAAAGGGACGGCCGGATCCGGTAGTGCAGAGTGGCTTGACGGCAACTTTGTGAGGACTGAGAGCACAAACAAGAATTCCATACATCTGCACAAAAAGAAAAATGGGACGGGCGTTGTCTTCGCTCTGGTTGATGAAGGAAGAGCTTTGGAGCTTCGTTATGAGGACAAAGCAGGCAGAAGTGTCCGCGTGCTTGAGGACGCCCTTGCTGTTACAGATGTTGAGGATGGTTTCGCTATCGTGCCCTGCCGTGAGGGATTACTGATTTCGGCCAAAAGTGGAAAAACATTTAAACGAGTGTTCGGCACGTCCGATTATGAAGGCTGTCATATGAATATGCTCGGCTTTATAAAGAGCGGCTCGGCGCTGGTCGCAACCTGGGATGATGCTTACGTATTTCCGGAACTTCAGAGTACCAAATCCACAGATAAGCCGTACAGCCAAAAGCTAACAACAACATTTGAGCTGCGCCGAAGTGCAAACTCGGTGCGTCTTATACCGTTGGGTAAAGGCAACTGGAATACGATAGCTGCCGGCTACAGGCGTTATACCGAAAAGAAGGGCCTGGCGATAACACTTAAAGAGAAAATTCGCCGTGATAAGCACGTCGAGCTGATGATTGGCGCATCTAACGCCAAGCTGTGGACATGTCTTGCCAGACGTATGAACGAACAAAGCACTAAAGAAGAATCGGTCAAAATCCGCTGGACTTTCGATGAGGCCGCAAAAATCGCCGAGCATCTTCGTAATGACCTCGATATCGAGCGATGCCTGTTTATGCTTGGCGGCTGGACGGAAGGAGGCTATGACTGCCGGCATCCCGATAACCTGCCGGCTAATCCTGAGTGCGGCGGTAACGAAGCACTGTCGGACGCAATCAAGCGAATCCAGGCATTAGGCTATGTCGGATGTTTACACGATAATGTGCAGGATATGTATCGGGATGCGAAGAGCTGGGACCCGTCTTTCATCGAAAAACGTCGGGACGGCTCACTTATCACGGGCGGTAGGTGGTTAGGTGGACGAGCGTACATGGTCTGCGCACCGAAACAATTGGAACTGGCCAAACGGCCCCAGAACCTGCCCGCTATCAATAAGCTATTCTCGCCATGGAGTTACTTCATCGATACGACCTATGCGGTTGGACCTCGTGAATGTTTTGACCCCAATCATCCTGTCGAGAGAAACAGCGACATTGCATGGAAGATTCGCCTGAGTGATTACGCGAGGGAAGTATTTGGAATCTTCGGCAGTGAATGTGGTCGGGAGTGGGCGCTGCCCCACAGTGATTTTTTCGAGGGACTCGTGGCCGTGGGTGGAAAATACTATCATAACCTTAAGCCAGAAGACATTGGGGCTACGGTCATCCCCTTCTTTGAGATGGTCTATCATGACTGCCAGATATGCTACGGTAAGTACGGCTACCAGGCGCAAAAGGCCGCCGAATACGTCGCGCATCATGTTTTATGCGCCCGCCCCCTGCATTACCACTCTTTCCGCGACCATCTCTACTGGCAATCCGGCCAGACCAAAACAAATCAAAACAGTAAATCCGATATCGCCTGTTATGCGCGCAGTGATAATGGCTGGGCTGAAAATATGCATCCCATGGATGTTTTCCTGAAAAATACCCACGAAGTTTTGGGACCGCTGCACAGTGTAACAGCCCATGATGTCCTGACACAAATGGAATTTCTCAGCAAAGACCATACGCTCCGACAGGCAACTTACGGACAAGGGAAAAATACGACAAAAATCATAGTGAATTTCGGTACAGCAGAGGCACGAGTTACATCAGAAACGGGAGCAGATGTAATCCTGCCGAGGTGGGGATTCGTAATTGATGGGCCGCGTTTTGCTGCTTTTCATACGCTACGCTGGAACGAACAAGTGTACAGTAGAGGTGTTTTGTTTACACTAAAACCACTGGACGGTAACAATCTGCGGAGTTCTAAACGCATACGTGTTTTTCACGCCTTCGGATCTTCGATTCTTAAATGGAAGGGTAAAAGCTACAAAATAAAACGCGAGCAGGTTATACAACCTCAATAATTACCGAAAGTTAAGTAAATCCATAGAAAAATTTCAGAAAAAAATCGTTACATTTTGTCTAAATGCAGGCACATATTTATGAAATCTTTACTTAATTCATATTCCATGGATGGAAGTTGAGAGTGTAGTGTATTGAATATACACTACCGCTGAAGCTCCTGTTTTATATTCTCCTCCATAAAGCAGGGGCTTTTTTCTAAATCCGCTTTTTTTTGTGGATTACCGCTATTCCAGCACATTATGATATTATTCATATTACTTCGTGGCAAAATTGATGCACTTAATATAAAGGTATAAGCTTGCTGGGCAATCTAAGAACAATGTCATTTAGAAAAATAAAGTCTGTTATTGGAGCTTTCTTCATGAGGAGATCAGTGATATCATTAACCTTATCGATCGGGATATGGATGGGAACAATCCTTCCCTGCTTGTTTTTTTCAATTCCATCTGCATCCGGCCAGACCATAAAGCATGCCGTTCCGAACGAACATCCCCGCCTTTTGGATACTCTTGAGCGTTTGCAGAGATTGTCCACCGAACGTCCCGAGGCCTATCAGCGAGTTGTGCGGGTGGCACGTGAAGCAAATGCCGACGACCACGCAAAAATGATATCGATGGCTATTGTCTGTGCGGTAGAATCCGATGAGCAGCTTGGCAGACCCGCCGTGCAGATGGCAATGAAGTACATCAACGGCCCGATACGAAACGGGCATGCTACCTTTGGCCATGACCTGGCACGCTGTGCAATAGTTTACGATTTGTGTCACAAATACTGGAGTGAGGACCAACGATTAAAATTCCACGAATATATGAACAGAACAGTTGATGCGAATGTACGCTCGGAAACCCATGTATTCCACAATGGCTGGTACGGATACAAGCATTGGGGAATCGGACTGGCCTGCTACGCGACTTATTATGAAAACGAAAGGGCACAATCAATCCTTCAGACCCTTGAACAAGACTGGCTTACCCGTGCAGCACCGGCCCTCGAACTCGCCGGTGACGGAGGGGGATGGGCCGAGGGATATTATATACACTACTGGCTGTATGAATGGCTGTTCTTCTGTGAGGCCGCCCGCTATTGTGAAGGAATTGACTACTACGCTGCTGCCCCGAAGTTTTTCAATAACCGTGCAATTGCCGGCATGTTCGAAACTTACCCCGGTATCAGGATATACAATTCCCGCCGGTCGGTTCCCATGGGGGATGGAGGCGGCCGTACCTTCGGAGGTGACCGTGATAAATCACTGTCGGCAAGACGCATCCTGGTAAATTATTTTTACGATGACCCAAATCATCAGGTAGTCCATACTTTCAACGAGACTAAGCCCAGGTCGAGTGTGGGTGTATATGCGTATAAGGATTTTCTCTGGCGGGACACTTCCATCGAGAAAGGCGATATCAATGGCTTCAAGCTCTCTCATATAAGCTCGGGGCCCGGTTATGTCTATGCCCGCAGCTCGTGGGATGAAGATGCGACATATTTCTTCTTTAAGTGCGGTGACCGCTTCACCGCTCACCAGCATCTGGATGTGGGACATTTTCTTATTTACAAGTATGAGGAGCTTGCCGGTGACGGCGGCCATTATGATTCATTCGGCTCCGGCCATGACGTCAATTACCACCTGCGGAGCATTGCACATAATACGATACTTGTCCATGACCCATCTGAGACATGGCCGAATATTCGCGCCGGTACTGTTACCGGTAACGATGCAGGACAGTCGCATTCGTGGCCTCATCATAATGGGGCGGTAACAGACCCGCAGCACTGGATAAAAGAACGCCAGCTCTATGATATTGCAGATATTCTGGCCTTCGAGGACAGGGGAGAGTATCTGTACGTGGCCGGTGATTGCACGAGAGCCTATTCACCGGACAAGCTTGCTTATTTTACACGTCAGATTGTGTTTCTCAGGCCGGGCACTTTTGTTATCTTCGACCGTGTATGTTCCACGAATCCGCAATTTAAAAAGACATGGCTGCTGCAGGCAATGAAGATACCCGCGAATGCCGGCCAGGATATGGTAGTCACTAATGGTAAGGGCCGATTATTTATTCAGACTCTGCTGCCTGAGAACCCGCAGATCAAGCTGCTAACGGGAGCAGAACTGTACAGCTATGACGGCCAGAAATACCCTCCCGGCCGGGATACGGGGCCTGCACCTCAATGCCGCATCGAAATATCACCCCCCGGACCGGCTGCACTCGATTATTTTCTACACGTCTTGACAGCGACGGATGCGGCCACCACATCAACAGAAAAGGCCGCTATTAATGTCGACGACCAGAATGTTCGGGTAATGGTAGGCCCTGTAGAAATTACATTCACGACAAGTAAAGCAGGAGGTAATATCATCATTTCCGGACACATGGATAAATTTGCTGACAGAATTATAGACGAACATAGGTAACTGGCACTATTCTATTGTGCCGTCAAACGGTCCTCATTAAGAATATCACCATCGACACTGTAATGTCGAAATGTCACTGTGGGCTCGCCTTCCGAACGGTCAACGATGACGGCAAGAAATCCACCAATCACGTTTAAGTACTGATGCTCGGGATATTTCATGTCATTACTCCATCCTCCGGCATGTTTATCGCTGGCCGGCCCGCACGAGTATTCCCGCACACCTGTCTTTTTATCAACTGATACATACTGCCAGTGGCGGTCTCCACAAATGGCGTACATGTTCTTTTGCTTCGAGATAAACTCCCTTAGCTCATCCCCTTCGTGTGTAAAATCTACATTCGAATGGTTGTCATGCTTATTGGTTCGATCGGGCCCGACGATGGGTGTTGGGCTGCACAAAATACGAAACGTTGCATCCGATTCCTGAACAGTCCGCTTAAACCATGCTTTTTGCTCTTTGCCCCAGATTGTTTTATCAGGACCATCAGGCATCGTATTGGGACTGCGAAAGTCACGCCCTTCGACCAGCCATATCTGGAGGTCCCTGCCCCATCGGAAGGTTCGATAAGTTCTCTCGCCCATCGGTACCTGCTCTAAGAATACCGCCAGGCCCTGCTCGAAAGTAAAGTCTCCCATGAATTTGGTTTTTCTGCCGGGCCAGCAATCGTTCATCCAGGTATCGTGGTCGTCCTTGATGAAATAGCTGGCAACCTGACGATGAAATTCAACATTAGTCGGGAGGCTGTACATACGGGCCCAATGCCAGCGGGCCAGAGATAAAGTCTTGGCCAGCTTGTCATAATAAACGATATCGCCGGTATGGACAAAGAAGCTGGGATCAAGCTTCGACATAACAGGATAAATTTTATAGCCGCCATTAGCAGCATCCTGGTCAGGATAAGCCTGGCCCGTTGAAACTGTGAAGACAATTCGTTCGGGTTTATCGGCACGAGGCGCCGTTTTAAAGCCGCCATTTACAAGCTGCCCTTTCATTCCTGCCCCTGCTCTCGCCTCCACACGTACCTGATATCTTGCATTCGGTTCGAGGTTAGCCAATTTGAACTGATGAGTGTAATCACGTTTCGGATCTACGTTGTTCCAATTAGTGGTCTTCCAATTAGAAGCGCCCTCTATCTTATACAGTAGCCTGACTTTCCCGGGTGCGCCGGGCACGGCCCCTTCAATTGTCTGGATTGTCGAATTTTCAGGGAACTTCACAATCGGAACCAAATCCGGCCTTCCCCTGGGCTTCTTAACGAGTTCGTCGGTGTCGGAATCTTCATAAAGAATCTCAGGGCTCGGTGCTCCCAATCCCACCCGTTCCGGTTGGCGCGTCAGACGCGTCCAAACGATAGCTTCTTTGTCAGTCACTTCGCCAATTTTAATCCCTGTGGCTTGATAAGGTCCTCCCGAGGAAACTTCACCACAACCATACACGGCCAAAAGAAGGACTATTAATACTAATTTCATAATAGGTTTCAAAATCATCCAAATATCCTTTCTCATTAGAATAAAATCCCCGTAGGATGTTCACACTTTTAATATCACAGTTTAATAATTTTCCTGCATTACGTCACGAAAATTATTATCCCTGCCAATCAGCAATCGTCAAGAGGCAGCTTTTACCGAAGATTAAGGTGACTCAGGGATTATATATGAGCTGATTAATTGTAAGATTGACAAAAAACCTAAATGTTATTACCTTTTAATCCCAATAAATATTACCGGCAGCCGAAAAGGAGACAAAGATGGCGATCAGACACGTATGTATATCCGTTACATTTTCACTTTTATTTTTCTTAACCGCAGGTTGCAGCCCCGAGAGTACAAATCAAAAGCCACAACCAAAGTCCCCCGGCATTGAGCTGCTCCGGGATACATGGGGTGTTCCGCATATCTTCTCCGATACCGACACAGGTGCAATGTACGGTTTGGGTTATGCCGCAGCAGAGGACCGGGCATTCCAGATGTACTACAATCTGCGTATAATACAGGGTCGCCTGGCAGAACTTGTAGGTGATGTGAAAATCGGTGTAACAAAAAGACTTCCTCAGGGCAGGAACTCCGCTCTGCGTAATGACGTAAAAATGCGCACTATCGGATACTACCGCGCCGCCCAAAAGGTCGCCGCTAACCTCGACAGTGAAATCCTGTCTCTGCTCCAGGCTTACAGTGACGGCGTCAATGACTACATTAACAACCACCCAAATGAGCTGCTATATCTGTTCGAGAAGCTCAACCTGGAACCAGAACCATGGACACCGGCAGCCTGCATTGCTTCCTGGTGGCGCCTGGGCCTTTTTTTCTCCGGCGACGGTCTGCGCGAAATAGCTCCCTATTATGAGATTAAGGACGGAACGAGAAATATTCGCACCTTTGAGCCGCCAGACGCCGCAGGTGCTATCCGTGGCCGGCCCATAAGAGATGATGCTTCTGTGATTCAACGCGGGGATGTCACAGACGACTGGGTCCGGAAGGTTATGGACTTCGCACTGCGGTATAATTTGAACCGAAAAGTCGATTCGTCACCTCCGCGCCGACGGCCCCCTGTTCCGAGGTTCAGCCATGCCTGGGTTGTGGGCAAAAGTAAAACCACCAACGGCTCATCCGTACTGGTCAGTGACCCGCAAACACCTGTTCGTAATCCTTCGCTGCTTTACGAGTTCCATGTCAGTGGCAAGACGTTCAATGCCCGTGGTGTTGGGGTAGCAGGCAGTCCCATTATTCTAATCGGCTTTACAGAAAACCTCGCCTGGGGTATGACGGCGCTCGGCGCCGACCAGTCTGATTTGTTCGTGCTCAAAACCGACCTTAACAATCCAAATCAGTATCTTTTCGACGATAAATGGCGCAACATGGAGGTTTGCAGTGAAACAATCAAGGTCAAAGACGGCCGGGCGCGGACCATTACATTCAGGCAAACTCATCTTGGACCGGTAGTGACATCTGTGGCGATGGGTGTCCGCCGGGATGACGAAGTTGCACTGAAGAGGATACCAATATGCGATATAAATCATGATACTTTCCGGGGTGCATTGGATATGATGCGCTCAAAAGATGTTTACGGATTCCAGCAGGCCCTCGGCGGTTGGCGCTTTCCAGGTGCGAATTGTGTGTTCGGTGACAATAAGGGCAATACCGGTTATAAAACAATCCTGGCGTTACCTATCCGCTCTGCCCAGGCACTGCTCGACGGAAGGTCAGCCCACGAGGGATGGAGTTCTGACAATGATTGGCAGGGAATCCTGCCTCATGAGCTGCTGCCTCAAGTCATCAATCCCCGGCAGGGTTGGATTGTAACGGCCAATCATCGGCCAATCGCATCATTCTATCCCATACCTATGGGCATTTCGACCGGCAGTCTCGGTGACACCGACCGCTCCTGGCGGCTTAAGGAACGTATGCTCGAAAAAGAAATCTTCAGGCCGGAAGATGTTCTTGATATACACTATGACACGGTCAGCCCCATCAAGCGTGACCTCGTTCGTCTTGGCTATCATTTGCGTGACGTGCAGAAGTTTGCGCTGGAAGAAGAAACACTCATGGCTCTGGAATACCTCGAACAATGGCGAGCCGGCGGATTCAAATCCGAAATGGCTGTCAAGGGAACGGAAATCATGAACCTGATGCCAATGGCGTTCAGGCAGAACTTCGTAGCGGCAACGATTTATGGCGGTGGTCTTTCCGGCCTCTGCAATATGCTCCAGACCATCAACGCCCGTATCGAAAAAGACCCCAATGCCACACTGAATGGGCCGGAAGCAGAGTACGTTAATCTTATTCTAAGAGCGGCCTGGCGATACAGCAAGGCCAACTATGGTGACGACCCGACAAAATGGCACGAGGCGGGCAAGGCCAAACTTCTCGAAACGAAACTCCCATACTTATCAACGCTGGATGGCTTTGAGTCGCTCGACCCGGAGAAAGACCTGACATTTCCCGCTCTAAGCTGCATCGAGGGCGGAACTATACTTTCCCAGCGGGCGCAATCCTATACGCAATATGTGCCATTGGATGATGCGGATGAATCTCTGGCCCTGCTGCCTGTCGGGCAGTCTGAGCAGCCTGAGAGCCAATATAGATTAAGCGGTTATGACCTTTGGAGCCAGGGCAAACTGCGCCCGGCCCCACTGTCACGAGAGAAAGTGGAAAAACTCGTGAAATCACGGAAAAGACTATAACCCATACGGAGCAAATCAGCAAACCCGCATATCTTCGCTACCAATTGACATCGGCGAGCTTCTGTTAAAACGGCTCCTTCCTGCCAATACAAAGCACCCGGCCATCGACAAGACTCAAAATCACCCGGCCATTGCGGTCCACAGCCATACCCCATGGCACCGGAGCGGATGGTAGCCTCTGACTCCATAGTGGCTCACCGTTACTAAGGTCGATCGCGGTAACTTTTGATGCATCGGCTACCACAACGGCGTTTGTTGTCAGAGCAACAGCAATGCTCTCAGGGCAGCCATATTGCCATAGAGGTTTCCCGGAAACTTTGAATTCTCCCCAGGCTTGTGTTATATGCCTCGGGATTTTTTCATCTGTAACACACCGGCTTAATACACCCTTGTCGAGCGGCTTGCAGCAAAGCAGCCTGCTGTTGTTTATCCAGACTACGTCGCGCCGGCCGATTGAAGCATGCAGCATCTTCTTCGTCACAGTGTGGTCGTACACCGGGATATCCGGGCGCGTGTAGAACGGCCTCCCGCAGGCGATAACTCTATTACCTACAAGGAAAAGCTCCCAGCCACGCGGACTGGTCGACTCTGTGTTGGCCAGAGGCGCCGGATCGTTGAGACACCGTCCGTTATGTATATCATAAACCGCAGGTGAAACGGCATTCCCCCCGGCAAGATAAAGCTTGTCCTCGTAGAGCAACAGATGGCCCTGAACACTAACGCCGGTGTTTGCATCCGTATCCAAATGTCCGGATGTATCGTTACACCATCGAACCTTTCCGGCAGCCGGATCAAGAGCATATACGTAGGTCCCATCGTAGTTCACAAGACCAGCGGCAACATAGGCGGTTCCGTCTTCCACAAGGACGCCGCTCGCCGCAGGCCAGGTCGAGAGGATTTTGCCGTAAACAGGGATATTGCGTTCGGCTGGTGCTGCCCGAAAACGCCAAAGCAGCCTCCCCGTAGCTGCCTCAAAGCAGTACACCCAGCCGTCACCCGAACCGGCCAGTACCCGGTCCTTCCAGACAGTCGGGGCAATGCGAATCTCGCCTCCGGTGAAGGCCTTCCATTGCTCACGCCCTGTGTCACCATCAATTGCCCGAATAATTCCATCCGAGCCGGCCAGCAAAACAAAACCACCAGCCGTTACAGGAGCTGTAAGACGAATACTTGTCGGAGCAGACGGCTTTGTCAGCCAAAGCTGGTGACCGGTCTCAGGGATGACCGCCCTGCTCATCGTGGTTCGCTGGTTGTTTGCCCTGAAGGTGGGCCAGTCGGCATCAGATTCGCCCAGTGTCTGAACCTGCTTAATTCTACCGGGCCCCTTCTCGAGCCGACTCGACCTTTTAGGTGTGAAATCGAAGTCACCTGCCGAGCCAACGCAGGTAAAACCATTCAGCGTGAGTTGGCAGTCACATACAAAAGGCAGCCAGTAAAGAAGACCATTGGCTACTGTCACTCCATCATGACAGGGAGGACGCATGGGTGATAGCCATCTCGGACGAGCGCTGGCAAGATCGAAACGAACCGAGCCGCCCATGGCCCGGAATAAGATACTGTCCGAAGTAGCCGTTGGGCGGGTACACGCCCGGCGGCCAGTCGGAAGCTCCGCAAGGACCTTTCCCGTTAGGGGCTCGAATTTTTTGCTGAGGTTATTACCCCACGGACCGCTGATTGCATACAAGGCATCGGAATAAATGACCAGTTGAAAGTTGTCATACGGGTGCTGCCATAGTATCCGACCGTCTTCAGTGGAAACCGCCAGAAGTTTTCCAAGCTGCGGACCGGCAAAATACAATGCACTGTCACTACACTTCAAATAGACCGTCGTGCGCCAGTTCGTTTGCCAGCTCTGACGGGGAAGGTACTCACCGAGCGTCTCGAATAACTCCGGTGCGTTGTCCTTGGTCTTGCGCCATAGAACCTGTCCCGTTCGTGAATCGAGGCAGGTCAAATAAGTCCCAAACCGGAAGGCAAAAATCCGCCCGTTCTTCATACAGACCGCACGGCCGTCCATTGGCTCATCTTCGCGGTAGTGCCATAAAACTTTCCTCGTCTTCGGGTCGATGGCCAGGAGGTTACGACCAAATCCCCAGGGCTGCTCTGGCTGATTGTAGCCTTTTGATATACCCGTCCAGGGCCAGCCGTGAGCCTCACGTTTCCACCGCATCGTTTCGTCCTTCAGCTCGGCTTCTCCCAAAAGAGCATAAAGGACGCCGCCTTCCAGCGCCATCCACTTCCAGAACGTGCCTCCCGCCATACTCACCGGCGGAATGATCTCGCCTTTTGTATCGCCCGTGACGGCATCGATAAGTTTGCAGGACTTGTCATCACCTAAGAAGAGCGTTTCCGGCGTGGCGATCATCGTATTTCGGTGAACCATCAGACCTTCAGGCAGGGGTCTTTTCCAGAGCATCGTACCGTTGAATCCGTTAAACGCAACCAGCGTGTTCAGAAAAGCTTCTTCACGCTCGTGCCAGGCAACATGGCCGAAGGCCTTGAACAGGCGGCCACCGGCGGCGACGGCCAACTGCGGCGCTGGACCATAACGGGGGTCGGCGAGAAACTGCGTCATATAGGGCGCGCGAATCAGGCGATCCTGCGAAAGCGGATTGTTGTCCGGACCATGATAAGGATGGCTCCAGTCGTCCAGGCCTTCGGGAAACGGTTTGCTTAGAACTCTCCGTCCTAACAATGCTTTGCCGCCAGGCCGAAGTACCCGCAATACCTCTTCCCGGGGTACACGTCTTGCCCTGCCCACCGCAACAACGGCATCGGCAATATTGTCGGCCAGATGTAATTTCTTCAGCGACCCCTTTTCCACAAAGATGCGCGTACCATAGAAGCCCGCATCATCGGCTATCTTGCGCGCCCTTTCCACATCTTTCGCCTCTGGTAGCTGGATATATATCAGCAGCTCGCTTTCACGCGCCAGTTCCAGCGCAAGCTCACAGGCCGAATCACCAGGCAGCACACAGATTCCCCGCTTAACTCCAATGCGTTTGAGAATCGGGTTTTGCCGATTAACCGCAAAGCTCAGGGGATTAACCACCAGCACGATGATAATTGCTATAAAGAGGCATCGCTTCATTTCTTTTCCTCCTAAAAAAATATTAGCCGGGATTTACTTCAAAGCATAGATTCGAGACAGCCACGAACATTCCGGAACACTAAGTTACCAAATTCTTTGCGAAATTTCAAACGTTTCTGTGCCTTATTTTGTGAGCTTCAGACAGGACCTTAGATATATTTTACAATAGAATCCTAATCAGCCACCCAATCCAAAACTATTTTGAGGCTCTTTCATATCTGACAAGAACGGCCTTAGAGGAATCATCATAGTTATTTTGCTACCTATCACAACAATGACAATAGCAACTATTATCAAAAGACTTCCGTTTACTAAAAGGGATTGCAGCAATAAGTAATTGCCGGTATTATAGTGCCCGTGTCGTCCAGCAAGGACTTCATAGGTGGATGGTATCTGGTAAGTATTGCCGACAAGAGGAACGATTTATGACACTACATACGAAATTGACAAGATCAATCACCACGTTACTAATCTGGGCGGTGCTGGTTCCGGCCTGTCCGCTCCGTGCTGTTGAGCCTTTCGACTACTTTCACAACTCATGGACAGTCATAGGGCTTAAAGATTATGCACACGGGACACGCATTACCCCGGACAATCAGCTCGTGATTCATGACACCAACAAAAAACCTTCGAGAGTTTTATTACGGTTCGGGCGACAACTGACTCCTCTAAGCCGCCGGCAGACAAAGAAGCTGATGAATGGATGGCTGCCCGTTGTTTTAATCACCTCAGAAGATGGCCGGGTAATATACGAGTTTACTCTTTGGGCAACACCGCTGCCATCGGTGAAAAATTGGAAAAAGGCATTCGACTGGCCAATTGAGGGAGAAAATTTCCTGAACTGGGTTTTAGTCAAAGTCACCAATAAAGGCCCGACAACAGCACAGGCAAAACTAAAGGTCGAACGAAACAAACCTCCCCTCTCCGGAGAGAATACTTTCGCCTGGTCTTTGGCCGCCGGTGAAAGTGCCGATGCCGTGATATCAATACCGTTTTCGCCTCTTAAAGGAAAATCAGAATTTTCCAGAAAAGATGCCGGGCTCTGGCTGGATCGGACTGTTCAATACTGGCAAAGCATCATGTCAAAAGCCGCACAAATCAGGGTTCCGTGTGAGAAAGCAACAGAAGCCCTCCTGGCTTCACATATGTATCAGCTAATCTCAAATGACCATGGCCAGGTACATCCGGGAGAAGGATTTTATGATGAATTCTACATCCGAGATGGAGCATATCAGTTGATGGAATTTGAAGAAGCCGGCCTGAAAGATACTGCACAAAAAGCAATGGAAAGCTTCCTGAGTCATCAAAGGCCCGATGGACGTTTCGAGTCACAGAAAAACCAGTTCGACGCTAACGGCCAGGCATGTTGGGCACTTTGGCAGTACTATAAAATCACCGGCGACCAACGATGGCTGAAAAAAATATATCCTTTAATGCGGCGTGCAGTGGGCTGGACGTTGAAGACCATACGCCAGGCACCTGCTGATTCGCCTTTTTTCGGAGTGCTGCCCAATGCCCCCGCAGATGGCGAGTATTTATGGGATGGAAAACATCATATTGTAGGTTATGACTTTTGGAACCTGCGAGCTTTACTATGTACCGCCGATGCGGCTCAGGTCTTGGACAGAACAGACGAGGCCAGGGAATTATACGAGCAAGCTGATTTATACCGCAATGCCATCAATAAAGTCTTCAAACAAACCGGGCTCGATTATTTCCCCCCCAGTTGGGAAAAGGCAGGCACACACTGGGGAAACACTGAGACGCTATGGCCCACCGAGCTTTTCGAGCCGCAGGACCCGCGAGTAACAGCTTTAATCGAACATGTGCGTAAAAATCACGGCGGGGGCTTCATCGAAGGTACTATCCGATGGCTTGGACACGCAGATGCAATACACCCCTACATGTCTTCTTACACTACCATGGCATCCCTCATAAGAGGGCAGCACGAACAGGTAGTCGAAGACTTCTATTGGTATCTTCTTCACTCTACCTCGACGCATGCATTCCCGGAAGGCATTTATTACAAAAAACGCATCGCGTGGAATGACACCATCCCTCACACCCTGGGAGCGTCCAATTATGCAATCATGCTCCGGCACATGCTCATACACGAGCGCAGAGATGAGCTGCATCTGTTAAAGGCCGTACCAGACTGGTGGCTGGCCGAAGGAAAAGAAATTCGCATCAAGCGGGCACCAACTCACTTCGGCCCAATGAATCTAATAGTGACCGGCACAAAAAAAGGCGTACAGGTGAAACTTGAACCGCCCCGCCGACAGCCGCCTAAGCAAATTGTTCTTTATCTGCCAAAGTCACGACAACTGGTTAAACCGCTAAAAAGTGTCCAAGTCGTCTACAGACCGGTTCAGAACACACACTGGGACTTCCCAAAGATAGTGAAGCTGTATTCGCAATCGCGGAAAGGTAAAAATAAAGAAGCTGCTAATAGCACCGAACAGGTAATGCTAAAATTTGCCCTGAAGCTGGATCCGGATATATACACAAAGTCAAACTATAAAAAACCTCCGCAGTTCGCTGTCTGGCTGGAGGAGGCAACCGAAGGAACAATACGCACCGTCTGGGTGACATCCAAAACTGGTATCGGTGACTGGGGAAGCAATGTAGTTCGCACTGTATCTCTGCCATATTGGATAAGCCGCTGGAACCTGGAAACACAAAGCCGAAGTTACCCGATTCCGGAAAATCCGGTAATAAACGCTGTAACCGGGGCAACCCTAAAAGTAGATTTTACGTCTGAAGTTTTGGTTCCCGCCAAAAGCCTCTGGAACTACTTTATCGAAGTGAACGTATCGGGTGACTATAACGATACTTTCCAGGTTAAACAAAAAGATGGTAAACAGGACCGGCAGGGAAATGGCCAGCCTTCCATTATTTACAGAGGCGAAACTACATCATCACCCGGCCGGCAAAGCACCCCTCGATTAATAGGCAGAACAGAGCAATTCCAAAATATTAAACATATTATTACCAACCTGGAAGGAATTACCACCGCCCAGGATTTATTTTCCAAAATAGAGGTTTCTTGTCAACTGCCATAACAGCAAACAAAACGGCTGTCTACTTATGCGAACTCTTATTGTGTATTTGTTTGACTACTGAAGAAGCTGCTGTAACCCCCTGCCTCCTCATCCTTACCGGTATCATCGGCCAGAAGTGCTTTATAATTTCTTATGACCTTCTTATAGGCATTGGCGTGTTCTTCGATTATTTCAGGAAGATAACGCTTAAACCACGGGACTTCAAAAACATAAAGGTTAATACTTTCCGACACAGGCAGCTTTTCAATGTATTTATCGATATTAGCAGATTCGTCAAGGCAGGCAATCCGCGTCGGCCTGCCGTGTCCGTAAACATCCATTCTCATAAAAAGCGGATGCAGGTGCAGGGGCTTATTACAGCCGGGATTGCAGATAGATCCTTCACCGCGGACGGCTTCACTGAACCTCGACAACGAAAGACCTTCCAATTCCTGAGCAACATACCCGAAATGCGGATAGTACCAGCCGCCCTTCGTGGTGTTGGTACCCTTTGCCGGCCGGATAGGCCTTATTCCCGCACTATCATCGAGAAGGTCACAGAAGTAGTTCATCGCCCTGTCGATTTCAGCCATCTGGCCCGGATATAATTCCAGTTGAACTAATCCGAAAGCGGAGCTTAACTGGTGCATGCGATGCTTGTATCCGCCGCTGGGTAATCCGGCAAAAGGCTTCAGCTCCTCTAATGTAATCTCATCATGGCGTATGTAATGACCAAACAAAATGGCACGCTCATAGACTTTCCGGTCATCGGTAAATAAAATCCCCCCCTCACCGATGGCCAGAGATTTACCGGTCATCAGGGAAAAAACTGAGGCGTCACCGAAGGTGCCGGCTTCTTTGCCCTTATATAAAGCGCCGTGTGCATGTGAACAGTCTTCGAGAATTTTGAGGTTATGTTTTTCAGCGATTTTAATAATGGAATCCATATCAGCAGGCATACCTGCATAATGCACTACTATAATGGCCTTCGTTCGCGGAGTGATTCGGTGTTCGATATCTTTAGGGTCGATGCAAATAGTCTCTGGCTCAACATCGGTGAAAACAGGCGTGGCGCCGAGATTATAGGCCGGGGCGGCAGTGGCCCAATAAGTCAGACTCGGTGAGATGACCTCGTCTCCAACTCCAATATCCAAGCCATACAAAGCTCCTAATATCGCAGCAGTTCCATTATGATACGCCAGGCCGTACTCCCGGCCAAGCAATTGGGCATACTTTTTCTCAAATTCCTTCGTTACGTCAAAGCCGGACATCTTGCCGGAACGCAGCACTTTTAAGACCGCCTGCTCATGCCTTTCGGTGACAATAGGCCATTTGAACATGTCCTCCTGCTGCGATTTCACCGCCCTTTCACCACCAAACAGTGCCAAATTGTTCTTTGTTTGTCCCTCTTGGGCCATATCTGCCTGCTCTCCTTTTTAGATTTTTCGAATATCTTATTGACGTGCCAGCTCAAGCGCCCTGGTCGTGATGTAATACTTCGCTATCATATTGGTCACTTCCCAGTCCGGCAGCTTTCCCTGCGCCATGTATTCAAGATACTTTTCTGTAACGATTCGAAAGTGCGCTTCGTGTCCAATTCGATGCTCATCAGGTATCAAAACCCGCCAGGAGTTTCTCAGTCGTTTCAGTGCCAGGCCGGGGTATTTACTTTGCAGCTCAGCGACAGCTTTTTTCAGAGAAGCCTCCAGCCGCACTACGCTCGCACCCGGAGCCGGCTCAACATAAAGCTCCGGCCGATAGTTCTCTTCTTTACCCTGCCGGATGATAACATTGGCTTTACTGCCCCTGAACAACGAATGATGTGTGTCCCCACCGCCCTGAGGGGCCTGAAAATTCCAGGTAACCGCCAGCTTCATATGTATGTCTTTCATTGCAAAGACCATTTCTCCGTTTGAATAATAGGGCAAAACTCCCTCGTTATTTAATTGCCTTCTGAGAAACTCCGGAAAGCCAGGTGCTCTTGTCACCTTTTCGTATTGCTGTCGTGTGAGCATTGTCGGCCAGCGTCTGGCCTGTATCACCGCTACGTCTTTTCGGTAATCAATCGGTTCATCCGGAAAGCACGTCCACATCATCAAATCTATCAGGTGCGTCGTGACGTCCACCAAACCTTCCCCCTGCTGGGCGCTGTCAAAATACCAGGTCGGCCGCTTGATGGGCATGCCGGATACGTATTTGAAAAAATGGTGGACGCTTTCCTTAACTACAGCCGGTTCATCAACTGAGCCTTTCTTCAGTTCACCGAATACGTCTTTATCGAGCACAAGCATCTTCTGCAAAATGCAAAGTATGTTAAAACGCTCAGTCATAATATCATAGAGCAGCACGCCCTTTTGCTCCGCCGTATCAAAGGCCCGCTCCAGGAGCCTGAAACCGGCCGCATCGATGCACATCGGCTTGTCTGAAAAAACATTCATACCGGCATCGACGGCGGATTCGATGTACATTGTTTTTTTCTGATTGTTCCCGGACATTACAACGACATTGCCGGGCTTTTCAGTGAGCATCTTTTCGAGGTAATCGTCTCCGGTATAAACTTTTTCCCGCCAGCTTGTGGGCTTTTCCGGACGGCTGTTAAAACTCTCGATGCGCTTTAAATATTCCTGTACCTCCGGGCCGGCCGGGGCATAGACATAAGCGTCGGGATCAACCTGGTCGTACATACTTTTTTGTACAAGGGCCGCATGATAATGTCCCGGATTGATAACCATAAGCTTAACTTTGCCGCCGGCGGCAGTATCTTTCATCTTCTCTTCTTCCTGCACGGCACAGGAAAAAAACGCCGTCAACAAACAAAGAGATATAACAGATAAAATGATATTTCTCACCATAACCATACTCCTTTTATATCGCCCAGCGAAAAAACTAACCAATTATCCAATACACCGCACCAATCAACAAAGCCACACCCGCCCAGGCAGCGAGGAAGCCGGCAACTCCGATGATACTGGGTTTGGGTATTTCGAAATCAGGATGGTCAATGAGAGCATTTCGCGGAGCCGGCTCCACACCAGCCGGCAGCGTAAACGGCGTTGTCTCCGGTTCATCCGGGCCAATAGGTGTCCGCAAACATTCATAAAACCGGTCTAAGTTTTCCGCCGGGACCCTCTTTGTAAACAAACTGACAACAATCATAACAATAAAACCCGCACTTAAATAAATTATCATCTGCCAGGGTAGATATAGTTCGTTATCACACAACATAAAGGCCGGCAGCTTGTCGGCAAAGTGTACATTGAAATCCCAGGGAACGCCAAGGGGTTTTGTGCTGGTGAAAATAAATGCGCCCAAACTGGTCAGTGTTGCGGCCCAGGCACCGGCTATAGTTGCTCGGCGCCAGTAAAGTCCGACCCAAAAGGCAATTCCCATTAGAGCCGATAACATCCAGTAGAATTCCAGGCCCTTTACGACGCTTTCTAAGTTGAAAGCAACAAAGATACCCAATATCACGACCAGCGCGGATGCGATACGGCCAATAAGGGTGTAGTGTTTATCGGCTTTGCCGACCACCAAGAATTTTTTGTAGATGTTTTCCGTAAACAACGCTGACGCCACCACCATCAGCGAATCACAAGTACTCATAACAGAAGCGAGTATACCCGCAATGAATAATCCAATCAATCCGGGGGCAATACCAGGCAGTAGGTCATAAGCCATTTTACCATATGCCATATCAGCATCTGCAAGCTTGTCAAGCTTGGCATACATGACTACCGCACACAATCCTGTCAGCATCCAGGCAATTGTACATATCCGCTTTCCGAACATCCCGACGGTAACACCTGTTCTTCCCTCCATCTCCGTTTTGCCTGCCGCACAGTTTGCCATGGTCTCAGGCATTGTCACCCAGCCCACAAGGGCATTAAAAGCAATGATGATTATATAAAAGAGGGTAATCTCGCCTGGAGAAACAAGGGAAAGCATATCAGGATCGGAAATTGACTCTCGCAGACCGCTCATACCCCCGACTTTACTCAATGCGAACGGCAGTATGATAAAAGACAGAACAATAGTTAAAAGTCCCTGGACAAAGTTGGTTGCGATAGCCGCACTGAGTCCCCCCGCAACGCCATATATGACGAACATAACAGTCATTGCTATAATAGCGATATTGGCTCTTATATCACCACCCGAGACGGCCTCGACCATCACCCCCGAGCCTTTCAGCATTACCCCTATGGCAACCAGAAGCGGCAATATCCCCATCGCGGCATAGAGGCCGCTAACACTGCGCCCGTAGCGAACTTCAAAATAATCTCCCGTTGTTACAGCCCGCATTCGGCGAAAAAAAGGCGCAATCAGCCAGAAAAACGGTGTTACAAGTAGCCAGAGCCACTGGTACCAGATTCCGGATGCCCCGTCCTGATAGGTCTTAGCGGCAACGCCGACTGCCTGGTCGGAATGGGTCCCCGAGCCGAACATAAAGAATGCCATCATTATTTTTCCGAACTTGCGGTCGCCGATGAAGAAACTGGCGGCACTGCGGACCTTTTTTACAGCCCAAAGACCGATGAAAGTGATGCCCACCAGATAAAAAATGATGACCGCCCAGTCAATAGCTTCAATCCCTAACATATATACACCTCATGTCCTTT
>CAZZAX010000037.1:0-3304 GCA_964653075.1 uncultured Pirellulales bacterium | reverse complement strand
GATGGACATTATACTGTTAGTAAGCAAAGTTGCGATAGTGAAAAACCGACAAAAAAGATTCTCCTGTTCCTATCCATACTTTCAGAGCTTGCTCACTCACCGATAATACTATATAATATCGACAAAAGTTGACTTACTTCGCTCTAAAAGAACATACTGTAATTTCAGAAACTGCCGGCATTAGAAAGGAGCAGTGAAATGGTGATGACAAAAACCCGTCGTTTATTGTGCCTGTCGATATGTGTGTGCACTCTCACAATTCTCTCCGAAGGTCTAACTTCCTCGACATATGCCGCTGAAATCTTCCGGGCGGGCGTCGCCTCAACCGTTATTACACCCGAGCAACCTATGTGGATGTCCGGTTATGCGGCAAGAACAAAACCCTCAGAGGGAAAGGTCCATGACCTGCACGCCAAGGCACTGGCGCTGGAAGACAGCCAGGGCAAACGTCTGGTTATCGTTACTGTCGATTTACTGGGTATCCCCCGGCCGCTGCGTGACCGCCTGGAAAAGAAAGCCAACCAACGTTACGAGCTGCCCCCGGAATTTTTAATGCTGAATGCCTCCCACACTCATTGCGGCCCGGTTACAAAAGAAAGGAAGGACTCCATCTACGGAGACAACTTTTACGGCTTATCGCCTCAGCAGATTGAACTAAGTCAGCGATATGTAGAATCTTTGGAGCAAAAAATTCTGGAGCTCATCGGTCAGGCAATAGAGAATCTCACCCCGGCAAAATTGTCATATACCCACGCCCGCGCGGGTTTCGCTATGAACAGGCGGCTAAAAACCGAAAAGGGTTACAGAATCAGCCCGAATCCCGATGGCCCGGTTGACCACGATGTCCCCGTCCTGCGGGTCGATACCCCGGACGGAAAACTCCAGGCTGTAATGTTCGGATACGCCTGCCATAATACCACGCTTAGTTTCTACGAATTCTGCGGCGACTACGCAGGTTTCGCTCAATTATATCTGGAACAAGCACACCCCGAGGTAACCGCCTTGTTCATTGCCGGCTGCGGCGGCGACCAAAATCCATACCCTCGTCGCACTCTGGATTTGGCGCAGCAGCACGGCCGCGCGCTCGCTAACGGAGTTGAAACAGCTCTGCTCTCACCAGCGTCACCTGTCCGAGGGCCTATTCGGTCAGCAATGGACACCGTTATTCTTGATTTTGCCCAACCGCCTAATCGCCGGCAGCTCGAACAGCAATTACAATCAAGCAACAAGTATGAAAGCAGCCACGCAAAAGTGCTGTTAAATGAACTCGAACAAACCGGCAGAATCCGCAAAACATATCCGTATCTGGTGCAGGTTATTCAGTTCGGCAATGACCTGACGATGGTGGCCCTTTCCGGTGAAGTTGTGGTCGATTATTCGCTGCGTCTAAAAGCCGAGCTGGCCGGCCCGAAAGTCTGGGTGGCAGGCTATTCGAACGATGTCTTCGGCTACCTGCCCTCGCTCCGCGTCTTAAAGGAGGGCGGCTACGAAGGCGGTGACGCAATGCGTTACACTCCTTTCCCCGGCCCCTTTGCACCTTCGGTCGAGAAACGGGTTATAAATAAGGTTCACAGCTTGGCCGAAAAAGTGCGCCGACCAGTAAGCAACTGAGGTTCGGGGGAATCGAATTGCGCACCTGCCGCTATAGTAGTCTGTCAGCTCCGACTGTTTTATTTTATCCGGTTAATAAGGTTCAGGGCCTGCCTTACCATAATCTCACCCGCCCCTTTTGCCAGGTTGGTTCCTGTCCCCGATTCATACCCTCCCTCGTCATAGGCCCGGCTGTGGCTGACATAACCGATTGAGTCGTTACAAATCGATATAACGAAAAGTTTTTCCACGCCGGCCCTCCTTTTAATCTCCAGACCGACCTCAACCAGCACTTCTCCGGGCAGCCCCAGAATATAAATATCTCCGAGTCTTAAGACCTGAATCTCTGTAGCAATATAGTCTTTTCTTGTATCGGCATCTCCGTCCTTCTCCGACGAAGAAGCCTTCTTTGTGGGAAACTTCACTTGCCTTTTCAGAGCCTTCAAAGCAACATCGCCGCTCGTGGAAACGAACTGTAATCTCCGAAGCGCTTCGCCGCCAATGGCCTTTCCTAACTGCTTTCGGGCTTCTATTCCTCTCTGTATAGGAACTATATTTCCCGCTAATCCAAGAGCAAAAAGACAAATCCCCCCTTCGGCCTCTTCGACGACCTTCGTTGTATATGCCGGATAATCCGCCGATATAGCGGTACTCAAATGCGGATATATAGAAACTGGATGACAGCCGAAATTAACCAGCGAGGCGACAATCCCTCCGTCCATATCTTCTACCCTGAGAACACAAACCTCCGGGTCAACAGGACCGAATTCCCGTTTCTTATCATCAGGCATTGTAAATGTTACTTTTACGTTACCTTCGGCATCTGTCACTATCTTCCTTGTCGCAGTAACCTCCAGTGGAAGGGTAAACGCCATTTCCACCGAGCCGTCGGCCTTTTTTGGTCTTCGATTAAAAATTATTTCAGGCAAGCTGCCTTTGGCCGCACCTATCTTTACCTGTGATCCCGCCTTGCTGTCCGCAGGACGCCTCACGGCGGAACCACCCTGCATATTCTGATAGGCAATATAAACAGAACCCGCGATTTTACTTATCAGTGAACGCAGATAGGACCGGCCGACATCGTCAACTGGAGTCTGTTTTCCTGGTATAAGCTTAGACCTTGTAAAAACCTCCGGCCCCGAATGAGTGTGAGTACCACAAACAAGAACATTCTGAGCAGGGATACCGGTTTTCTCCTTAACAATCTCCCGCACCGGATTGGTAATCTCTTCCAAAGGCGAGTACAACAGGTCCACCGATACTATTGCTAAAGTAGTCTTTCCGTCATTAAGAACCAGCGCCTTGGCATAAAGCTCATCGAGAATACTGTCACTCGGCTTACCATAAGAGCCGATAAGCTTCACCCCCACCGGCGGAGTAATATTCACCTTCGAACAGCCTGCTCTAAGCTTGTGCCCAAGGTGCGAAGCACCCTCTCCGGCCAAACAAAAAATATTCACGGATAATAAAATTACACAAACCAACAAACAAAATTGAGCAGTAATATGCTTTCTCATTATTATTGACTCCTCGTATCTGGTTACATCAGCCTATTCTACCGTAGCCTCCGCCCGAATACCACCCAAATCCCCAGTTCAAAATCAGAAACGTAGGGTGCGATGCATCGCACCAATTATTTCTTATGCGAGATATAAAATGACCTCAATAAGAATAGAAATAATCAATAGCAAATCGAAATGTAGGGGCAACCCCA
>CAZZAX010000036.1:0-40925 GCA_964653075.1 uncultured Pirellulales bacterium | reverse complement strand
GAAAAATCGACAAAAAGTGCTAACACTTTTTGTCGAAACAAACCCAATTCACCAATTGTCCAAATGAACTTAAATAATTTAACAGCAATGAATTATGCAATTTTTGCCAGTCTGACAAAAGTCAAAAACAAACCCAATCAAACCCAATTCAAAGCCAATACAAAGCCAATTCCTTCAAAGGCCAAAAATGAACGCAAGTATCTATCATACTTTAGGTTATAACAATGAAACCGCCTTCAGGCGGCAACAAAACAAACCCAATCAAACCCAATCGCCACGAGTATGGCTGCTGACGCAGCACAGCCTTTGGCGTTCCTACAATATACGAACCACAGGCAGGCACAGGCCGCTATGAATATCATGTGCTTCGAGGCCGAAAAAGCAGAAAGTAGGACAGTTATAGGACAGTCAAGTGCACATTTTGGAAAAGCACTTACAAAATCCCTTAAAAAATTAACGGAGAGGGCGGGATTCGAACCCGCGGTACCCGCAAAGGGCACACCGGTTTTCGAAACCGGCTCGATCAGCCACTCCGACACCTCTCCATTACAACAAAAAATACAAATAAATTTCATTTGTACTTACTGAGCCTGGAAGACTACATCTATACACATTATGAACTGAAATTGCAAGAATATAAAACAAGAAGCGAATCCGAGTCCGTAAAAAACATAGACGGCTTACAGGCAGAAAAATGCTCGTGTTTTTTTGAACTCCCGTAAGCTCTTAAGAACTGATAGTTAATACGGAGAAAGGAAAATGATATGCCGGCAAACGTAACATATATGCCAAGGCTTTTGACGAAAACAAAATTCCTAACCACAAATCGCATCTTTAAAGCCTGCACTGACAGAGACATCGTAAGAGCATAACAAGAACATTTATATACAGGTACTGGAAAGACGCAGCATTGTAGGATATAATTCAAGGATGGATATATCAATTGTTATACCGGCATACGACGAAAGTAACAAAATCACGCAAGATATCGAAGCAGCGACAGGTTTCTTAGAAAGCAAGCATTTCTCCGGTCAGGTCATAGTAGTTGACGACGGCAGTAAAGACAATACCTCTGAAGCTGCAAAAAATGCCGTTACCAGCCCACCGGCAGGAATAGAGATAAAAGTCGAGCGTTATAACCACCATCGCGGCAAAGGCTACGCCGTCCGCAAAGGCATTGAGCAAACGAGCGGCGAATATGTGATGTTCGCCGACAGCGGCCTGTGTGTACCTTATAAAGACACCCTGCGCGGCCTGGAATTAATAAAGAGCGGAGCATGTGACATAGCACACGGCTCAAGAAAAATGCGGGGATGCCGCATCGAAAGGGACCAGAGTCTATACCGCCATCTTTGCTCCAGGATGTTCCATTGGTTCGTGATTCACGATATGAAAATACCCGCCGAATTCACCGATACCCAATGCGGATTTAAGATATACAAAGGCGACGTCGCACGGCACCTCTACGGCGAGTGTATCACCGACGGATTCACATTCGATATAGAAATCATAATGCGGGCCCAGAAAGAGGGTTACAAAATCAAAGAATTTCCAATAGACTGGACCTGCGACCGTGACAGCCGGCTCTCGCCGACCCGCAGCTCGTGGAGCGTTCTCTCCGAGATGCTGACCATCAGGCGGGTTATGGCTAAAAATAAAAACCTTTCTCACTGAGATACGCAAAGGACATACTACACAATCACTGAGGCTTCTCAATCTCTTTCCAAGAGCCGAAGCGTAAAACCTTTTCTTTCGCGCCCTCACCTTCCAGCATAATCAGAGCCAGCACGTCCGGGCAAGACAAGCAATATTGCCTGATTTCATCCGGACTCATAATCATAAAGGCGGTCGAAAGCGCATCGGCTGTCGCTGCATCAAAAGCCGAGGCCCAGACAGCAAGCCTGCCCTTAACAGGCTGAACTGTACGGGGGTCAATGATATGCCGGCCTTTCTGCAGACCCGAGCCGCTAAGGGCCCGGCCTTCTAAACACGGACGGGCTAAAATCTGTTTGTGGTCGCCGGGATTGCTTAAAGTCAGAGGCCAGCCTTTTGTCTCCGACGGCCCTTCAAGGGCCAATACCGAACTATAACCTCCGGAAACCAGAGCGATTTCAATACTCCATTCTCGCAATAACTCGGCAACCCTGTCAACTGCGTAGCCTTTGCCGATTCCTCCGAGATCAACCTGGACCGGACTGACAGATAGCCGGACTGTATGCTCAGACTCATCCAGTTGTAAAAGGTGCGCACCGGTATGCTCACGAGCAAGATTCAATTCGTCTTGTGAAGGCCTGCGAGGATTTCCATCTTCATCACGCCAACAGCCCAGCAAAGAGCCGATAGTAATATCGAAGGCGCCGTTGGTTTCGGCATAAATCCTGCAGCCAAGCTCCAGACAATCAAAAGCATCCAAACCAAGCCGTAAAGGCTCATTGGCAGGCAGGTTATTAATGCGGGCGATGTCACTGTTTTCGATGAATCGGCTAAGCTCGCCTTCGAGCCGGTCCACCTCATCGAAGGCGGCAGCGGCGGCCTGCCGGGCATAGTTCTCATCATCCTCCACCATAATGATCTCATAGGTGGTCGCCATCGCCTCATGGCAATATCGCTTCAAACCGGGGATTGATTGACAATCGTTCCGGACAAAACAGGGCTCTTGTTCAGGTTGATTCATTTTTTAGATGATTTCCTGATTAATTCCTCGGGATCCGGGCTTACATAATGAGCATCCCACAGGTCTTTTCTTACAAAACCCAGCAGTTTTATCTTCGGACGCAGCCACACATAATAAGGCTCATCGAATAAAAACAAATACATTTGACGCTCCTGAACAGGAGTCAAAGCATAGAGCTTATTTGTCAGCGCCGCTTCAACCTCGGGAGAGGAAATTATCAACGGCGCAGAGGCCACGCTGTTATCCACACTCTCACCCCAGTCAATAGTCTCATATTCAAATCGCCGCAGATACCATGGCAGCGGCCAGTAATCTTTACCCGGGCAGATTACCTGAATATGCATCCTATAGCCGTCCGGATGAACCCGGGCCATTTCTTCAATACGCTTAACTACCGTGAAGACCTCATCAGTAGGATGAGCATAGACATAAGGATTGCGACTGTCTGAATAATACTCATAACTGTTCAGGTAGGACTGCCAGAGCAGATAGAGAGAACTCTCTAACAATAAACAAATTATTATCAAGCGGGGCAGAACATTCGGCAGCAGCCTTACCAACACCACAGCCCCGACTCCCGCCAAAAGAATCATACCATGTAAAAAACCCAGTACGCACCAGGGAGTTTTATATGGGATTAAAGAATATACCACCGTCAGAATGAGCGTATAAAAGCCTAAGAATCGAACCAGATGAATATTCGCATAAGTGATACCTTTTTTTATCACCGCGGCTGCAAAGCCGACCAAAGCCAAAAGAACTATAAGGGCCTCGGTCCATCTCGGCCCGTCAAAAAATCTGGAATACAGCAGCATCCTGATGTAGTAATACCACGGATGGATATGAAGCGTGTTGTTACCTGCGCGGTCGAAATAGGTCGTATAAGTCCGAATCGAATCCAGGATTCCGCGGGGATTACTGAGAAACGACGAGTAAAACAAAGCTGAGGCAACTACCCCGGCCGCCAAAAATGCAAGAAAATGCGAGGGTTTGACTGCCCTTACGGTATTAACAATAGAGCCTTTTTCTCGCCGCATCAAAAGCGTAATCACAAGAGCCAAAAGCATTGAGCCAAAAGCTATGATGCATGTTTCCTTAGTGGCATGCATAAGCCCCATGGACATCCCTGTCAGCAGCGCCCAGACTATATTCCTGTTTCGGGTATAACGGTAGCCGAAAACAATTGCACAAAAAGTGAAAGACACCAAGAGCATTTCCTGGATGTAATAACGGCTGTAAAAAACCATGGCCGGTGAGATAGCCGTCAACACAGCGGCATAAACCGCAGCGCTTGACCCAAGCCCCCTGCCGATTAACAAAACCAGCAGTACCAGAGACACCCCGAAAAAAACAGGAACGATGCGCAAAGTGAACTCACTGACCTCTGTCAGCTTCTCTGCTGAAGAAAGACGGGCAGGGATTAAAGTCAGGTAGTTCAGCGTCGGGCCGTGGTACTCATTCGGGTCGTATTCATAAACACCTTCTTCAAGCAGGTCCTTGAATTTGATGGCATGAACCGCTTCATCGCCATGCATAGGACGCTGCTGAAGCCGCGGCAGACGCAGCGCAAGCGCAACTATTGTCGCGGCCAAAATGAGCACGCAACATTTTTTGGCCATATTACTGTGCCGGTTTGCCGTAAACCGCCACCTCGATATAGTGGTTCAAATCATTGCCGGTATTGCCGTTGCTGTAGAGGCGGACATAACGTGCCTTGACACCCTTGGCATCGATAAGCTTACCTTCGTTGGTTTCGGTATAGTGCTTATCCGTACCGACCCCAATACCCGCAGAGTTGTCAGTGTCATTATTAAACAGTGTTCTGACATTCGAAATAAAATCAGGGTCATCGGCAACCTGCACTACCACGTCGTAATAAACCCGGGCCTGCTTATGGTAATGCCATACTAAAATGGCGTAAATTTCATGCATTGCTTCGAGGTCAACTGTAACATCCTGGGCGAACGGGCCTAACTCAACGTAACTGCCGTCGGCGGCTTCCATGTCGCCGTCTGTTATCATTTCTATATCACCGATGATAGGTTCCTCGTCGCTGCTGGCTACCGGCTTTCCGAGGGCAACATTTGTTGTTCCTGCCGGGGCCAAAAATGGCGGTCGCGGCTTGCCTAAGGGTTTTTCGAGGTTGGCTACTTTTGTGCTCTGTGGTGTGCCCACAAACATCGGTTTCGGCAGCTTGATTTCAATCGACACCATTTCAGCAGGAGCGGCACTCTTTGTAACAGTGTTCTCATCGGTTGCGGCCGGCTTAGTAGAGCTATCGCTTACAGACGGTTGAGCAGAACTTTCGTTGTCAGACTCTGGAGAAGACTTCTTGCAGCCTGGAACATAGCATAAAAGCATTACCAATAATACCAGGACACAAACTTTCATAATTGAAACAAAATCTTTCTTCATCATTTCCTTTACCTTAAAAAAAACCACAATTCTATGTAACTGACGAAACTGCTAATTTGCTGTTACACTATCGAATACCCATCTGAAAACTAAAATGGGCATAATATCCTATATGTATGACGTTGTCAAGCCGCCGAAAAGTATATTTTTTCTTTTCAAAACAGTATATCCGGATAGCTTTCGGGAGTAAGCAAACACATAAGAAGCTGTTAATACTCTATTTAGCTTCGATGAAATTTTCTCAGGCAAAAAAATATAGCAGGGATTCAGTGCTTCTGAATCCCTGCTTTACTAACGGATTCAATAAAATAGTTAGGCAGATTTACCGAGTTAAATTTCTTATTCCGTTTTTTCTTCGCCTGCTGTCTCTTCTGCCGGCTCTGCCGGTGCTTCCGGTGGTGCGCTTTCAACCGGAGCAGCAGCAGTCATTTCGACGACCGGTGGTTCAAGTCCGGCCTTGGCAAGAATGTAGTACAGAACAAAACCAATCACAAAGGCAATAACCGGCGCTGGCGTAATAAACCCAAACTTCTCGCCGCCAACCATCGGGTTCGGGAGTATTGCAACGACGAATCCTACAGCCCAGGCAATATAGCCTGCCCAGTTGATTCCTTTGCGTGGTCCCGACCATTTGCAGCCGCTCAGCAGATAATCGGCAGCCATAGAGCCGCAGATAGGACCGAACGATGCGCCAATCAATCCAAATACGCTGCCCAGGTTGAAAGCCCAGCCCTTGACAGCCAGGAAAATGGATATGATAGCTCCAATCACGACCATCACTGTCTTGTTGATTTTGGGGAACATAGTACCGATGCTGTTACCGGCGATGAACGAACAGAAGCAAGCCGGGGCAAAGCTCGCTATTGCGAACAGGGCAAACATTATTGTGGCTAGGAATCCACCCTGTGCCTTGATAACCGCGTCGAAGAAGTAGCCTTCAGGGGGTGTTTCAGAACCGTGAGCACCTGCGATAGCAATCAGCGGCAAACCACCGGCAATTATAATGGCCAGGGCGATACCGACAAGACCACCAAGCTGAATGTCTTTTTTGTTGCGGTTACCCATTCCGAAGTCCACACCCGCTGCACCCGCTGTTGCAAAGAAGCCCACGACTATTCCTATTATGCCGAGGAACCCGATGAGAGGACGGCCCCCCTCGGGTGGCGTATAGTTACCTGCGTTACCTACGTTGGTAAAGAACACAATGAGAATCATCAGCAGTGGCACAATAGGCAGAAAGGTCGATACCTTCCCAACATATTGAATCCCCTTGATAGCTACGAACACAGCCAGCGCAGCCCAGATTATTGCTACCACGGTGAAGGCGGCACTGCCGTCGAAGACTAAAGCGCCATCTACTATTGATACTGCTGATGGCCTACCCACCGCTTGCAGGATGAAATCGGTTGCGATGGCAATATTGACGGCAAGCCAGCCGAACTGAAGCAGCCCCATTAGCAGGCCCGGCATCAAAAAGCCGCCTTGTGTACCGTATGTTGATGAGCCTACAACATATAGCGGATAGCCTGTCTTCATACCATACAAACCGGGTACGAGATAAAATAGAAAGTGACAGATAAGAGCTGCAATAACCAGTCCCAGCAAGCTCAGTCCTAATCCGGCCTGAGAGAGTGTCCCATTGGCAATCTCCTTGTAGAAGACGACCCAGAGAAAGATGCCTGCATACGCCGGTGCCGTGCTCTTGTACCAGGGCGTTCGGTTCTCAGCCGGGTTCGGCTTGGCCATACTTAAGTAACTCGGCAGCATTCCATTACTCATAATCTATTCTCCTAACTAAAACCTCATTAAATCCCACCCGGCACCGCAGCCGGATACTTATTGTATATAATATGCTCACCAAACTTGTGAAACAACTAAAAAAATTAGTCTGTACTTGGGATTTGGATTCTCTTGCCGTCACTCAAAGCCGACTCATGGGCACATATCCCCGCCATCGTCCAGTTGGCTGCTGTCCCGGCATCCACCGCCGATTCTCTGTTTTCGACAATCGCACGAACAAACTCGTGAGTCAGATGAGGATGAGAGCCGCCGTGTCCGCTTCCCTGAATAAAGGAAGTATGTTCGTGCTCTTCATCATAGACTCCGTGCCCCGTAAAGGGAGCTATTTCCTTCGGCAGCAAGTGGCCGTAATCCGGCACTTTCACCCTTTCGGCATCTTCGTAGCCGGAATAAATCACCGGGTCGTCACCGGCAACCTGCTCCCATTCGAATGAAAGTTTCGTGCCGTACACATCGAAACTTTCTCTATACTGTCTAATCGTATTAAACAGCGACCGCGTAACCTCACAGGCAAGGTCTGAATCGGCAAGTTTTATAATAGCGGTTTCAATTGCGAAAGGCGAACCGTAGAGTTTGATATACTCTTGCTGAATTCGGCCCGAGCCGTGACAGACCACGGACTCGGCTTTTTTTTGCGCAAGGCACAAAAGAGGACTGACGGCATGGGTCGCGTAGTGCATAGGCGGGAAACCATACCAGTAATCCGGCCAGCCCGGCAATCCCATATTCTGCTGATGCGAACCGCGCAGAAACTGAATGTCACCCAATTTGCCGGATTGTACAAGCTCCTTCGCATAGAGAAACTCCCGGCTGTACACAGCCGTCTCCATCATCATATATACCTTTCCGGACTTTTTACGCGCCTGGGCTATTGCAAGACAATCCTCCGTAGTAGTGGCCATCGGGACTGTAGAGGCGGTATGTTTGCCCGCATCCAAAGAAGCTATCGTCATCCAGGCATGGTCGGCTATGGGCGAGACTACATGGATAGCATCCAGCTCATCGATACTTAATAAATCTTCAAATTTCGTGAACCGTCTTTTTATCCCAAACTGGTCGCCTATTTCATTGAGGTGGTCTTCATTTCTCTGGCAAATAGCATAACACTCGGCATCGGGGTGCTTTTGATAAATAGGAATGAATTCGGCTCCAAACCCCAGCCCTACCACAGCTACTTTTACCTTCCCCATCGGCGTTCTCTCCTTTCCGACCAACGCGGGCCTTTTTTGCTCTAACAAAAAGCTACCCAACAAACACACAGGTGCCGCTCACCCGGGCATTATTCCTGCATTTTATGTTCGGATTATAAAGTAAGTATGCACAATTGCAACCATAGCAAACACCAAAGCGGTGTAACGATGCATACTTAAAAGTATTTCCTGCCAATGGGTCCCGAAAAGCGGAAACATGCTCAGGACAATCGAAAGAATCAACGGCAAGGCCAGAAAGATAATCAGCCAAAATGATAATTTTTGTCCGATGCCGGAGCTTTTGCGAGTAGTGTCATTACCGGGTTTATTTGATAATGTAAGCCGTTGAACAATGCGTTCAAACCAGGGCCAATCGCCGCTGGTAAAACGCCAACGCCTCGCCCACATTACAGCTAAAACGGCCAAACACACGGCGAAAACCGGTGCGAAAGTTGCATGCACCATTACCAGATAACCTGAAATATGTTTACCCAACACAAGCGTTGGATAAAAGCCTGTCATCGCGAGAACTAAGAAACAAAACAGTACCGCCAGATATACCAGAATCCTTAACATACCTATAATACTCAACCTATTATTCGTGGAATTACCTGGAAGTCTCTTATTGGATGGCACAACTATGCGGTGCAAAACAATATACACCAAAGTAACTAAAAAAGCGATTATGAAAATCTTTTGAAACATATTTCTCACATATTCTCAATCAATGTCACTAATCCTGCCCGGCTAACACTTTTACGACGCAGGCCAGAGCTTTTAATGCATACAATAATAAAACCACAGCTATAACCGCACATGAGCCGAGAGAAACTATCTTCATCATGGGGCGAAATACGAATGAAAAAGCGAATGCCCTGGCATAGGAAGGATCAACATTCTGAAACTCAACCATTTTTTTAGTTCCACGGCCTGTGATAGCGGGAGAGTCAACAGCAACATCTCCGAAGAAGAAAGGTGCATCTGTGGCATGGCAATCCGTGCAGTAGCGAATGCCGAGTGACTGAGCCGCCGGCCTGACATTGTGTGCTATTGGCCATAAATAAGGCTTAGCAGCCTTATGTTCTTCACTCCAAAGTTTGCCCGAATCGTCAAGGCTGTAAACTTTGCCGCCGCTAACGTAAACAGGTTCGCCTTCAACCGTCCCTTTAAGCGACTTTAGAGCTTGGATAACGTTCTCATCAGATAAAGCCGGCCAATCACCCGAAGCAGGCAGACTTAAATTGGAAAGAACCTGGCCGACTTTTTGTCTAACAACATCAAAATTAATCGGTGTAATATCCTTGTCCTTTATAATACCCCAGAAGGCGGGCCATATCATTTTATGAGGTGTTATCTTGCCGGCTTTCAAGAGCAGGAGCCTACCAATATACGCTGCGCCTATCCCACTGTGTTCGGAAAAAACAGGAGATATAATATGCGGAAGCGCCTCGTGGGATTTATTAACACCAATCGTTCCCAGACGATGTGCACGCGATGTTTTAGTAAGAACGGTTTTTTCTATTGGCCATGGGCCCGAGTGACATGCAGTACAGGTCATTCTCTCAAAATGTGCCGGAGGAATACCAGGATGTTTCGGAACCGGTGCGCCCAGCCTGCCGGCCTCCGGTGAGAAGGAATCTGTTTCTCCAAGGTGGCAGCCTTCGCACGACAAGGCGGGTGCCAAATGATTTGTCGAAGCAGATTCTTCACCTTCATAACCTCGTACAATATTATGGTCAATACCGTTACGATGGCAATCAACACATTTCAGGCCAGCCTTCAGGTGAATATCCTCTTCCACGTTCCACTTTTCCGTATCTTCGGCCTCAAGGTACAAGTTGGAATGGCAGAAATAGCACCTGTTGTTGGGAACCTCTCTAACTATATTAAAATAGACTTTGTTCTCGTGGTCGAAAGCAGATTCGCGATACTTGATTGTAGGCGGAACCTTTTTCGCATCTTCAGGCGGCTCGGGCATGAATGGATCATAGGTCTCGGGCATATCATCGGCCGAACCGCTGACAGAAGCAAACTCACAAGTGGCGGCCGATGCCCACCGGAAATTCCCCCGGGCTATTTGAAGAAAATTTTCTCCCTGATCGTGAGCAAACTCGGCATTATGACAGCTCAAACAGTTGATTTCAAGTTTGCCCGAGACATACTCACGCATAATCTCATCCATGTCCTCGGTTTCAAGTTCACCGGCTCCACCGCCGGGTGAATGCCGGCCGAATAGCTTGACAAATTCACGGCTTGATAATCCAAGCTTTTCGGGCCGGAAAGTCCCCGGCCACTGACGATATGAAAGAGGAATTTGAGTGCCGGTCCGAGCGTCGGAGAGTATCCAGGGCTGTCCCGACCGGCCGGGAGCAACATTCGGATCAGTAGCATTGAAATGCCAGCCTTTGCTGATTATCCCGTAACTGTGGCAGTCCCCACAGGTCCAGCGCATCGAAAACGACAAAAGGGGATCGTCATCAGGATACACTTTTCCTCCCTGCTCGCCGTCTTCATTTTCAGCAATCAGGGGAATAAGATGAGCCGGTTGTGCCCGGCTGCCATCACTTTCATCGCCAAGAAGCTTGCCCGGGCTCTCTGCTCCCGCGGCTTTGCTTTCGAGGCAAACAATAGGTGCATACAGGCACAATACCAACAAACACGAAAAGCCTGTTAATACCAATCCTTTTCTCAATTTACAGTCAATCCTTTCCTCTAAATCTTTTAGCATTCATCGAAAAAATTGTACAGAACGATCTA
Source organism: uncultured Pirellulales bacterium (assembly GCA_964653075.1). Lineage (GTDB taxonomy): Bacteria > Planctomycetota > Phycisphaerae > Sedimentisphaerales > Anaerobacaceae > NIOZ-UU13. Next base: position 30,089 of record CAZZAX010000036.1, on the reverse strand, counting down.
TTTTTAACAAGCGTTTTTATACTTTAAAATCTTCCGGCTTGAATTCCAGCTTTCTGCCGGCTGCTATCGCATCATTAACCTTCAATACCGTAACCGCTGTCTCGTATCCGATTTCAGCCGGACAATTCAGCTTTGCCTTGCCACGAATCGCATCGAAGAAGTTCTCGAGGTGTGGCTGATGGTATGGTTTATTGTCCATAGTTACAGTTATGTCATAGCTGGGCGGCTTCACCGACTCCCGTACATCAAGCACGGCGTCGCTTGCGGGCTTTTCTTCTTCCTGTTTGGCCGGTTCCTTGATGATACCCATCTTAATCCATTTTTCCCAATCCGCAGGTGATACGTGCGCTTCGCGGTATATGTTGCTGTATCCCGCAGCTTCCGATATTTCCAGTGAACCATTGTCACCCATAAAGTTTTCAAAGTATCCCCTGCTGCTGTTGGTCGTTATGGTCTGATAGAACGCCCTGACGGTTCGGTCACCGACCAGGTACTCATAAATGACCATAACGTGGTCATACCAGTCGTGTCCCTTCCAATAATCGATACCACCACTGGCCATAACTGCCTTGGGATTAGCGCCAAGAAACCAGCTATAAATGTCTATCTGGTGCGAGCCGAGGTCAACAATCGGGCCGCCTCCGAGCCCCTTATACCAGCGCCAGTTCCTGAATTGCTTCATCGAGTCGAAACCATATTTTTTCAGCGTTGCCTGCTCGATAGGAGCATTCTTCGGGAAACCTATATCCTCGCACGCCGTCTTGCTTCGGTTCCACTGACCATTGATACAGGTTATATCACCCAAGAGTTTAGCGTCAGTGATTATTTTATCATAGACATGTCTGTACTTGGGGTTACTGCGCCGCTGATGGCCTATCTGCAGTAACTTGCCAGACTTCTTTGCAGCCTCCGCCATCTTTTTGGCACCTTCAAGAGTGTTGGACATCTCCTTTTCACAATAGACGTTTAACCCTGCTTCCAGGCAGGCAACGGTATGCCTGGAGTGCCAAAAGTCCGGTGTGGCAATTATCACAGCATCAAGGTCCTTTTCCTTAGCGAGCATTTCCTCGTAATCAACATAAGTATTGTTCTCATGGCGATATCTCTTCAACAGGCGGGAGACACGTTTTTGATTATAAGCCGTCCAAATATCGCAGACCGCCTTGAATCGAATACCCGGTATCTTAAGCATGGCGTTCATCAGGACCTGCCCCTGGGCCCCGCAGCCGAGCAGAGCTATGTTAATATCATCCGGCTTCCCGCCGCCTGCCTGTCCTAAAACTATCGGCGAAAATGCCAATCCTGCTCCTGCCGCCGCGGTGGAACGCAGGAAACTACGTCTGTCAATTTTTCTACCTGTTTTTTGATTACTCATCGTATTTCTGTCAGCTCCATAAATTTAACAATTAAACGAAACACCAAATTTTATTGTCGCGTAATATAGCGTAGCCATATATCACTGTCAAGCACACAATTGACGTTTTTTTCTGCCCCTACTAACGAAAAAACTGCGATAGTCCTGCCATGTGCTTAAAATAGCATGTTCCCATTTGCGGCAGTTATACAGAAGTTAATCTACCGAAGGTTTCACTATTATATTGCGATAGGCCACAGGGCCGTGGTTGCCCTGGAACATAATCGGCCCGAAAGGTGCTTCCCTGCCTACCAGAGGGCCACCCGTTACTCCCTTCGTCATTTCGAGGTCCTTTTTGTGCAGTAACTGGCCGTTGAGTTCTATCTTTTTGAATGTGGCATGACTGGTTTTTTTACCGTTGGCGTCGAACCGCGGGGCCTTAAATTCAATCACATACTTCTGCCATTGGCCCGGCCTGCGAGTGGCATTCACTAAAGGCGCACCGGCACCGTAAATCGCACCCATATCACCGGAGCCCATTTTTACTCTTTCCCAGCTATCCAGCACCTGAATCTCGTATTCACCCATCACATATATGCCGGAATTGGAACCTCTCGGCACCATTACCTGTAGCTCGATACGGCAGTCGCCGAATTTTGCTTTGGAGTAAAAATCGAGACTATCACCATGTTTGGCAGCCAGATTTATCATTTCACCCTGGCCATCTATATTTACCAACATCTTCGGGTCATCAGACGACATCTTTGCTTTACCGGCTACCCATTTGCTCTTTTCCTTATCGCCCTTGACCGCCCAGCCGTCGAGGTTTTTGCCGTTGAACAGTAAAACAGCATCGCCATATTTGGGCTGTAGATTTTTTATGCGGATGTCCTTAAACTCGACAAGCATAGGTGGGCCGGCATGTATTTGAAGTGCCAGGATACCTTCTCTTGCAGCACCATTACGGTCCTCCGGGTTGCCGGGATTGGTGACCCTGTCGTTATCTATCAGCTCTATTGTCTGATAGCCGTTGAGATAGTGCATCAAATGGTTGCCATTAGCGATGATTCTATACTCGTTCCAGTCCTTGTCCTTATAGTAATCCTCCTTTATAAGCTCATCCTGGTCGGAGACGTTCCCAATGACATTCTTGTTGCCGTCTTTATCAATGACCATCATATCACCGACATTGACAAGCGATCCCCGGCCTCTCTCGTGGTAGAGAAAACCGACCTTGCCCGGATTGTTCTCAACCTCTGCCTGATAGCCGCTGACGACCCACTTGCCCACTTCCTTGCTTCGGTACTGAACGCCCGAGTTACCGTTACGGATACGGAATTTCAAACGCAGCTCAAAATCCCGCAGCTTTCCGCCACGCCAGATAAGGAAGGTATTGCCGCGGGTCGGGTTCTCAGGGGTGGTTTGTCCACGAATAACACCATCCTTAACCGACCAGAGGCGCATATCGCCGTCCCAGCCGTTCAGGTCCTTGCCGTTAAATATCCATCGCCAGTCGGTCTGGCCTAATTCGGCGGCGGTCCGCTCGAAGTAAGAAACACATCCGGCGATTTCAGGCATTGAGTTCAGCCAGTTGTGCTCATATTCAATTGAGAATACGCCCTTGAAATCCTGACGGTCAAGCTCGGTTAGAATCTGCTTGAAATCACCTGCCCCTGTGCCCCATATCACGTCGTGTGCACCGGGATTGCCGAACTCGTTCAAATCTTTGGCGTGCAGACTGATAATTTTACCTCTGAGTTTTCTCAGGGCTTCGACCGGATTGACACCCGAACGCATCCAGTGGCCTGTATCAGCACACGCCCCGATTCTCCTGCTGCGTCCTTCGCAGACCTTCAGCACTGTATCAGGATTCCAATAAGGTGAAGGCTTGGGGTGATTGTGGATGGCCACGTTAATCTTGTATTCATTGCATAATCTATCTATAAGGTCAAACGCATCCTCCGGCGGCTCTGAGACAATCGTCTCAATTCCCATCTCGCGGGCAAAATTGAAGACCTTTCGACATTCCGCCTCATCGTTCGGCAGCGAAACTACACCGTAGTTCATAAGTTTTACGCCCGATTCCCGAAGCTTTTGCAGCATTTCCTTTTTGTCCTCTGAGGACATGTTGTGGTCGGTTTTGACATCGGGTTTCTCCTTGCTCAGCGTTTGACCCGGATAGGCCTCGATATAATCCATTCCAAGCGCTTTGTTCTTGTCCACCGCCTCGAAAAACGTAAAGCGATTGAAACTGTACGCCTGCATGCCCAGCTTCCAGTTTTCCTCAGCAGCAAATGCATCAGCCTTCGGCAACACACAAATGCACAATACCAGCATTAGGACAACAATATTAAGTTTTGACTGTCTTTTCATTTCTATTTCTCCTGTTAATAAGACGTTATTCCCCAAAAAATAGTATAATTATAAACTCCAACCTTCACGATATTCTCGTTTTAGGTATTTTTCGGCATCAGGTATGTTGGTAACTTTGAAGTTCGGCCCATCCCAGAATAATTTCTGCCCGGCACGGGCCGCCACATTACCTAACAGTATCGTTTCGCTCAAAGGTCCTGAGTAATCGAAATTTGCCGAAGGCTTCGGGCCGCCTTTACACGCCCTAATCCATTCCTGGTAGTGATTTACCCCCCTCGGCAAAAACGGCTCGACTTTGAAGCCCTTCATCTTCGATTCCGGTATCAGCCTCGGACCGCCCATATGCGTTGCCATTATGGTGCCCTTATCGCCGTAATACAATCCGCCCTGGCCGGGCAGCTTGCGTCCCGGCTCAAGCTCTTTCGGCAGGAAGGGCCTGTTGGCGCCGTCATACCAGGTTACCGTAACCGGCGGCAGCTTGCCCCCAAGGGGGTTGCCGCGTTCAGGAAACTCCCATCGAACGACTGTCGCCTCCGGATAAGTTTCATTGTTAAATTTGGCCGGATGCGCTTCGACGCTTATGGGATACTTCAAATCGAGAGCCCAAAAAACAGGGTCGATTATATGACAGCCCATATCACCCAACGTCCCTGTGCCGAAATCCCACCAGCGGCGCCAGTTACCGGGTACATAAGCCTTATGATAAGGCCGCCAGGGGGCCGGGCCTAACCACAGGTCCCAATCAAGCGTCTCAGGCACCGGCTGTCCTTCTTGAGGCCGGGTGCCGCCGCCCCAGTTCTTATTGCTGAAAATATCAACTTTCCGCACCTTACCAATCACCCCGGACTTAATAATCTCAACCACAACCTTGACGGTGTCTTCAGCGTGAATCTGGATTCCCATCTGCGTCATTACCTTATACTTTCGGGCGGCCTCGGTAAGCTGGCGGACTTCAAAAACATCGTGCGCTAATGGCTTTTGGCAATAGACATGTTTTCTCATCTTTATCGCTCTCATGGCCGCTACGGCATGAATATTATCCGGCGTCGATACGGTAACAGCATCGATGTTTTTGCCTTCCTTATCAAGCATCCTGCGGAAGTCGCGGTATCTCTTGACGTTTGGAAAACGTTTGAAAGTGTCGGCTGCATGTCCCCAATCGACATCGCAAAATGCTACTATATTTTCCCTTCTTACCTGACTGACATCACTGCCGCCCATACCCCCGACACCGATGCAGGCAACATTCAGCTTTTCGCTCGGTGAGATATAACGGGCGCCTCCCAGAACGTGCCGGGGAACAAAAGTGAACGCCGTTGCCGCCGCTGCGGCACCCATAAAATCACGCCGAGAAAGTTTTTTGTTCTCTTTGTTCAACTTGTCACCATTTTTCATAACAATATTCCTCTATTATCCTTTTGCTCGCAAAATTGACGAGTGATACATCGATCATCGAATCGAAACTACAGAGTCCAGCCCTCGCGATATTTGCAATGTAGGTACTTATTGGCCTCAGGCATGTTTGTAAACTTAAAGCCCGGGCCGTCCCAGAGCAGACTTTTATTTGTTAGATTCTTTTTTATTTCCGGGCGCAGCGCAACGTTACCCAGAAGTACAGCCTCAGCCAACGGCCCTGCATGGTCGAAATTTGAACCCGCAGGCTTGCCTCCCTTGCACGCATCTATCCATTCCTGATGATGACCGGGCGAGCGGGGCAGAACCTTAGGCGGCATGCCAAACTCTTTTCTTAACGATTCCGGTATCACCCTGTATCCGAACATTTTCCCCTTATCGCCGACAAACAGCGTACCGTTCGTGCCAAACTGCTGACCTTCTTTCAGCTCATCCGGTCTCGGCGGGCGCAGTCCGCCATCGTACCAGGTCATTTTGACCGGCGGCATGTCCTCGCGAGCATCGAAATGGTACGTTACCATAGACGCCACCGGATATGTTTCATTGTTGACCAGTGTACAGCTCGCTTCGACACTGACCGGGCATTTGAGCTTCAGTGCCCGCCAGATAGGATCAATACTGTGACAACCGATATCTCCCAGCGCTCCTGTTCCGAAGTCCCACCAGCCGCGCCACTTAAAAGGCGCATAAGCCGGATGATAAGGCCGCTCTGGTGCCGGGCCAAGCCACAAATCCCAGTCCAATCCTTCACGGACTGGTGGAGTATCCTTTGGCCTGTCCACTCCCTGAGGCCAATAGACGTCGTTAATTCCACGCAAAGGCCTGTCGGTCCATACGTGAACCTCACGCACCTGCCCGATTGCACCGGCCCAGATATATTCGCTCATCAGCCGCCTTTCCTCACCTGCCTGCCCCTGATTTCCCATCTGTGTAGCGACCTTGTGCTCGCGGGCCGCCTTGGCAATCATACGAGCTTCATATACCGAGTGCGTCAGGGGTTTTTCGCAATAAACGTGCTTACCTCTCTTGATGGCCGCCATTGACGCAACCGCATGAACATGGTCCGGCGTGGCAACAATCACTGCGTCAATGTTCTTGTCCTCCTTGTCCAACATCCTGCGGAAGTCTTTGTATTTTGGTGCATTGGGATAACGCCTGAATGTCCCGGATGCATGTCCCCAATCGACATCGCATAGCGCCACAATGTTCTGGCTGCTTAATGCTCGAATGTCGCCGCCGCCCTGACCACCCACGCCAATACCGGCTATATTGAGCTTCTCACTCGGAGCGATATTACGCCGTCCTCCAAGGACCGACCGAGGGACAATCGTGAACGCCGTTACTGCCGCGGCGGCACCCATAAAATCACGCCGCGATATTTTTTTGTTTTGTTTTTCGTCTGGCTTTTTGCGGTTTTTCATAAGAATATTCCTCTTGTATTTAAAATTGATTCTTACCCATCGCTCGTAAAATCGGCGCCCAGCACCAATTTATAAATTCCGCCCATCTTATTTAATGTTCCGTGCCACATAAGTTTCCTAACATTTCGCCGCCAGCTAAATAAGTAAATTGGTGCTGGGTCACCTGCTCAACCTGAACTATAATGTCCATCCATCACGATATTCGCTGTGGATGTATTTGTTGGCTTCAGGCAAGTTGGTAATCTTCATATTCGGGCCGTCATAATACAGTTTAAGACCCTTCTCGTATAACTTCTGCCCCATTCGCAGGGCAATATTACCCAATAAAATCACCTCGGTCATAGGCCCTGATACATCGAAATTTGACCCGGCCGGCGGGCCGCCCTTGCACGCATTGAGCCATTCTTTATGATGTCCGGGCGAACGAGCCAGAACCTTCGGAGGTTTGCCGTACTGCTGACTCCTCGATTCCGGCAGGAGTCTGTGCCCCAGCATCTTGCCCTTATCGCCGACAAACAGATTGTCATCGGCATTGCCGAAACGCAGACCTTCTTTAAGCTCTTTAGGCCGGGCCGGCATCAGTCCACCATCGTACCAGGTCAGCTCCAGCTCAGGAAAATCATACCTTGAAGGAAATTCATAACGAACAATAGAAGCCAGCGGCGCCGTTTCGGAATTCACCCCGCTGGAGCATGCATCAACGCATGTCGGGTAACCCGGTTTCAATGCCCGAAAGATGGGAGCGAACTGATGGCAGCCTATATCACCCAAAACTCCCGTTCCAAAGTCCCACCAGCCGCGCCAGCTAAACGGCAAATAGCAGGGATGGTAAGGTCGCTGCGGCGCCGGGCCAAGCCATAAATCCCAATCCAGCCACTCAGGCACCGGCGGAGTTTCTTTGGGCCTGTCGATACCACGAGGTGAGATTGGCCTGTTGCACCAGGAATGTATCTGGCGAACAGGGCCGATCGCATCACTCCAGATAAATTCACATACCAGACGAGTTAATTCAGAGGCCTGACCCTGGTTACCCAATTGGGTGGCAACTCCGGCCTCTCTAGCCGCCTCGGTTACTTCGCGGACCTCATATATCGAATGGGCCAAAGGTTTTTCGCAATAAACATGCTTGCCCATCTTGATTGCCTTCATAGCAATTACAGCATGTGTGTGGTCGGGTGTAGCTATCACGACGGCATCGATGTTCTTGTCCTCTTTATCCAGCATCCTGCGAAAATCACGATACTTTTTAGCCTTCGGATAAGCCTTGAATGCGCGTGCAGCATACTTTTGGTCCACATCGCACAGTGCAACGATATTTTCACTGCTGACCTCATGCAGGTCGCCCAGACCCCGGCCGCCTATCCCGATACCTGCGATATTGAGCTTCTCGCTCGGTGAAACATAACGTGCCCCTCCAAGAACATACCGAGGCACTATAGTGAATGCCGCCGCTGCTGTTGCCGCTCTCACAAAATCCCGCCGGGATAATCCGGCACCTTCATTATTTGCCCGATGATGTTTTTTTACAACACCTCCCCCCTGCCATTTGGCAGTTCTAATCCGGCCTCCCATAAAGACGCTCCTCTTAAATTTTGCACTCGTTATTCGCAAAAATCTTCTAGGCCAATTAACCTTTCAGCCATCTAAACAAAACTACACGGACCACCCGGCACGGTAAAACTTGGTAATGTAATTGTCTGCCTCAGGTGCGTCGGGGCAGCGCATTGTCTTGGTGTCCCACTCGACTCTCCTGCCCAGACGGACCGCAAGATTACCGACGAGCAAAGCTTCCGTGAAAGGCCCTGAATACCAGAAGCCCGCCTTGGCATCCAGAGGTCTGTTCGTCCTGCACGCATCAGCCCACTCTTTGTGGTGACCCGCCGAACGCTTCAACGTTTTGGCCGGCTTTTTGTATGAGCGGCTCAACTCCTCCGGCAGTAATGCCGGCGACCCGGCGTGGCTGCCGCAGAGAATCTTGCCCTTGCTGCCGACAAACAGGATTCCATTACCCTTTAGCTCCCGTCCCTTGAGTTCCGGGGGATTCGGTGGTTTTTTACTTCCGTCATACCACTTCATAGTCACCGCAGGACGACTACCTTTGGCCGGGAAGTAATATGTAATTATATTCCACACGGGAAAGGTCTCGTCATTGACTTCGCTTGTCTCGGCCTCGGCGGCGATTGGAGCGCCAAGATCCAGGCAGAAAAAGGCCGGGTCCGCATTATGAACGGCCATATCGCCAAGTGCGCCGCAGCCAAAATCCCACCAGCCGCGCCAGTTAAACGGACAATATGAAACAAGGTCACCTTTACTATTCTTAAACTTCGCATATGGCCGCCACCGGGCAGGCCCAAGCCACAGGTCCCAGTCCAGTGTTTCAGGCACCGGCGAAGAACCTTTTGGTCTGTCAATACCCTGAGGCCACCAGGCCCTCTCAGGCACACCGGCCCTGTCAGTCCAGACATGAACTTCCCGAATAGTACCGATCGCGCCATCATGGATAAATTCATAGGTAAGCCGCAAACCCTCACCGGCGTGTCCCTGATTGCCCATCTGCGTAACGACTCCGGTCTCACAGGCAACTTCCGTCATCCGGCGCGCCTCGTAAATTGTGTGGGCCATCGGCTTCTCACAATAAACGTGCTTGCCCATCTTCATTGCCCTTATCGCGGCAGGTGCATGTATGTGGTCCGGCGCACCAATCACAACAGCATCGATGTTCTTTGCCTCTTTGTCCAGCATCCTGCGAAAGTCTTTGTATTTCTTGGCATTCGGGTATCTCTTAAACGTCCCCGATGCTTGTACCCAATCCACATCGCACAGGGCGACAAAATTCTCACTCTCCAAAGCCTGAAGGTCGCTTGCGCCTCGACCGCCAATTCCAATGCCGGCTATATTGAGTTTTTCATTGGCCGAAATGCGACCACGACCACCAAGCACATGACGTGGCACAATCGTAATGACCGCAACCGCCGCAGCTCCGCCTATAAAATCACGCCGTGAAATTACTGGCTTACGGCTGCCCTTTTCTTTCGTCATATTCAAATCACCTTTCCACAACTAACTAATATCTATTCACCGTAATAAAACCAACTGCCGGTCTGATTACATCTCCAGAGACCAGCCTTCGCGGTAGTGCATGTTAACGTAATCGTTGGCCTTCTCGTCGTTGGTAACCTTCATATTATCTCCATCCCATAGCAGCTTCTTACCGACGTTTTCCGGGCGAATCGCCAAATTGCCCATTACAACCATCTCAGTAAACGGCCCGGAGTAATCGAAGTTAGATGTTGCCTGGCCGCCCGTCTTGCAGGCCTCGATCCAGTTACCCTCGTGGCTGGTCTTAATACGCTTGAGCGTCTGGGGCGGTTTGTTGTTACGGAACTCACGCATCCGCGAATAAGGGAGCAGTTGCGGGCCGCCGCCATACTCACCGCAGCGCAACACACCCTCGCTGCCGATGAAAAGAACATTGCTCGATTGCTGATTCAGTGGGCGGCGGATATCCAGTTCCTTCGGGCGTTCGGGCTTCAATCCGCCGTCATACCAGTGCACCTTCACGGGCGGCATCCCGTCGCGCTCGGGGAACTCATAATGAACGATCGAAGCCAGCGGAAACGTCTCTTTGTTGACAGGAGTACAACTGGCTTCCACGCTTGTTGGGTACCTCAGCTTCAGCGCCCAGAAGACAGGGTCCAGGACGTGGCAGGCCATATCAGCCAGGGCGCCACCGCCGAAGTCCCACCAGCCGCGCCAACTAAATGGATTGTAGACACCGTCCACATACGGACGCATTGGCGCCGGGCCTATCCAGAGGTCCCAGTCAAGAGTGTCGGGAATTGGATCCTCTCCCTTGGGTCGGCCGATACCCTGTGGCCAGATGGGGCGGTTTGTCCAGGCATGAACTTCCCGAACCTCACCAATCACGCCGGCCCAGATCCATTCGCAGATATCCCGAACACCATTTTGGGAGTGACCCTGGTTGCCCATCTGCGTAACCACCTTGTACTTTCGGGCGGCTTCGGTCAAAGCACGGGCCTCGGATACCAGACGGGTCAGAGGTTTCTGGACATAAACGTGCTTGCCTCGCCGCATAGCAGCCATGGCTGCAACTGTATGGAAGTGGTCGGGAGTGGCAACAATCACCGCTTCGATGCTCTTCTCATTATCCAGCATCTTGCGGAAGTCTTTGTATTTTTTAGCTTTAGGGAATCTCCTGAAACCCTCATCTCCCTTTTTCCAGTCTACGTCGCACAGCGCAACAATGTTCGCACCGACAGCCGCACACGCGCGGGTATTGCCGGCCCCCATGCCACCTGCACCGATAGCAGCAACATTTAATTTCTCGCTCGGCGGCTGGGCCAATACATGGCTGGGAATTATCGTAAAGGCCATTGTTGCTGCTGCACCGCCCATAAAATCACGCCGGGATATCTTGCTGCTCTGTTGTTTGGTAGTTTCTTTCTGGTCTTTCATTTCAGTAATCCTTAATAAGTACACAACATCATAAATTGTCGAAAAAGTTAATAACAAACACTTAAAACCGACACATAATCAGCTCGGTCAGTTACAATTCAACTAACCAAATATTACGGTATTGCACAGGATTGCCATGATCCTGCAGGTATATTCCACCGGGCTTGTCAACATCACTATCCAGCGCCCCGCCTGTTGGCCTTGGAAGCTTTAGCTCGTCATGTATCGTAACGCCGTTGTGAACCACTGTCACCTGGGCGTTGTTCCTGTCGGCACCCGGGGCGTAAAAAGTAATATCGTAAGTCTGCCACTGTGTCGGCGGCGCACACATATTTACCAAAGGCTCCCCTATTTTATATATTCCGCCGCACTCGTTGTCTTTACCTTCAAGGCCATAGCTGTCAAGCACCTGCACTTCATATCGCTCCTGCAGGTACACTCCGCTGTTGCCGCGTCCCTGACATCGCGCATCAGGCATAAAAGGTGTGCGAAATTCTAAATGCAGCTTGAAATCGGCGAACTTTTTCTTACTTACAATCGAACCGTTACCCTTCTTGACTTCCATCGCTCCGTTCTTTAGCAATTTCCATTTCACCGAGTCGCTGCCAGGTTTGTCCCCCGTATGCTTCCACTGCTTAAAATCCCTGCCGTTAAAAAGTACAATCGCACCGGCGGGCGGCTTTTCGCCCATCGTAGGTGATACACGAATTACCTTTTCCATTACAAAGCTGCCCGATGCGTCTCCTGTGAAAGTGCCGCTGAACTGCCCATCCTTGATAACAGCCTTGAGCTGAAACTCATAGTAATCGGCCTTACCCGGCCCTTCAAAACGCACCAGGGCGCCATCGCGCTGGCCCTCAAGCATCGCTATCGGCTCCTCACGTGTATCAAACTCGGTCATTACCTTGGCTCTGTACTTATCTTGACCTAAAGCTATCACCTGAGTAACTACGGGACCTGAGTCACTTTCATCATCAAGCTTCCAGGTTCCCTCCCAGTCGCCCATAACCGAATCGGCGATCTCAAGCCCCATCCTCGCCTCAACGACCGGATCTACCGCCACAGGACCCATACATGAGGACAACAGCACAGATAAAGCCAAAAACGATACATACATTACAACGTTACGGCCGTTATTTGAAAAAACTGTACTTACCATCTTCGAAAACATAATTATCTCTCCTGCTAATTTGCCTTTATTAGTATCAATTCACTGTCATTTTCTTTTTTCATTCCTCCACCTTTTTACTCGTTCCATCTATCTTATTTATTACTTCCTGTGCCTGCTTTTGCAATGCCTCATTATTTGTGGTTTGCGTAATCTTCTTCAATACATCCCTGGTTTGTTGAGGAAAGTTTTCGTAGATACTACCGGCGATTTTTACCACCGCAGATTCCGCTTCTTGCAATAAAGCCTTGTCCTGAAGGTAACCTGTCGCCATTTGTAACGCATCGAGAGATTTCGTATTAGCCAGTCCCGACAGCACCCTTTTCTTTTCGCCTGCATCCGGAGCCAGAGTCATAGCTTTCTTATACATTTCTATGGCTTCTTCAGTTGACCGCTTATTAGCAAGCGCAAGCAGCCGGACAGAGCCTCGCAGCGCAAGTATCCTGTGCACTTTGTTTTCGGAATTCTCCGCCGCTTTCATCAAATCAGCCGCCGGCTCGGAAGTGGGCCAGTCCGCCAGCGCTCGAATAGCTGCCCCCCTGCTGTCAATATTGTCGCTGCCCAGTGCTTCGCGAAGCCGGGGTAGAGCGCTGCTGTCGCCAATTTTACCCAGCACGCTCAGCAAAGAGCATTGCTTTTTGACGTCCTTTACAGAAGGCAGAACTGCAAGCACCGCATCGGCCTGGCGGTCCTTGTCCTCGATTTTATGCGCAACCGAGGCTATCATTTTCCGGGCCTCATTAAGGTCCGACGGGCTTTGCAAATTCAACAGAAGCTCGACCAGTGCCGGCAAATGCTCCGGGCCGGCAACAACCTTTAATACCTTGAGCGATTCGAGGCGAACCTTGCGGTCCGAATCCTTTGCTGTTTTTAACAAAGTGCTTACACCTGCGGAGATGTTGCGCTCGCCTGCGCTCTTAATCATTTCAACTTTAGTCTTTGACTGGGCCTTTGTAATCCCTGCTAAAATTGCCTTATCGACCTTTGAGCCTCGCAAACGATACAGGCCCTCGCGAGCGGCTTTTTGTTCAGCACCCCTGGTGGCAGCCGCCGTTCGTGCCAATAAATCAACGCTCGATTCGTCACCCAATTGCCCTACTGCTTTGAGAGCTGCAATTCGAACGGATTCTTCCCCGGCCTTCACAGCAGCAATAACAGCCGGCAAAGCAGCGGCGTCGCCGCGGTCGCTCAGGGCGGACAAAAGCTGCACCTGACTGGCGGCCGAAAGGTTCGGCAGCTCTTTGACTAAAGCTTTTGTTACTTCTGTCCCGGGCAGGTCCTTAACCATTGCTATGGCTACGGCCTGCATCTCCTGGTCATCACTTTTAAGAATGTCCAGAACTATTCCAACTGCTTCGTCCTGCTGCTCGGATGCTCCGAAACAAACAGCACAACAACACAAAAACAAAAAAGCCGATGAGTTACAAATCGTACGCTTGATTTTCATACCGTATCTTTACCTTTTCGCCGCGTTAATCACGCCTGCCGCTGCAGCAATACGAATAGGCCCCGGCATACCTTCCTTACGAAGCTCATTGTAGATCGCCATGGCCTGAACCTTCTGGCCCTCGGCCACAAGCTGGTCGGCACATCTCAAATAAGAATCCAAAACCACCATTTGAAGTTTGCCGCTTGTTTTGTCCTTTGCTGCCGCCAGTGCTTTGGTAGCTCTGGAATCTGCTATCTGACCGAGAGCGGCGGCGGCGGCGATGGCGACTGTCTTATCGGAATTACCGACAAGTCTGCTCAGAGCACGAACCGCTCTTCTATCACGGCGCTGACCTAATGAGTTGATTATACCAATCCTCGGTTTGCCCTTTGCCTTCCTCAAAGAGCTGCGCAGGGCTTCATTGACCGCCGTTCCGGGTATCCGCTCCAGAGCATACCTTGCCATATCAGATGTCTCCTCACCCAACAGCATATTACCCAGGACCGACACCGACTGGCCCGTGCCGATAATGCTCAATTCCCTGCAGACAAACTGCTTGCCCGCCCGCGTTGAATCCGAAGTGAGGACACCAAGCAAACTCTTCTCGATCTTTCTCAGCTCCGCTGATGAGCTGTGGGCCTTTTTTATGATATCGCTCACCTCGGTCAGCGCCAAACGGCTCTGTCCCCAATCATAAGTTTTTACCTTTTCCAGTAATTCCTGTAATGCTGCCATTTCTGCTCCCTTTCCTGAACTAACGATAGGTTTTGGTTTTGTGTCAACTTTATAGTCACCAAATGCAAACTGAATACCGTCGAGATAATGCCGCAATATCGCCCGGTTCCAGAAGATATGGTCATTGTGTCCCAGCGAACAGTAGAATATACGTCCCTTGCCCCAGGTCTTGACCCAGCTTATACCGGTATCGGTATCCGTCGGCTTGAAACCTTTGACGTCGCGCGTAGTTGGATCGCTCATGTCCAGACTCATCAGAACACGTTGTTTGTCACGTGAATACAGTGGCGGGTCGGTTCGATAAATCTCATCCTTTATCTTAAATCCTTTACCTCTGAAGGCCCTCATAAGCGGATGGTCGGGCTCATCAATCTTAATCGCCCAGGTTCCGCCGCCGCCCCAGGGATGGCCGGTAAATTTCCCGCCCATCATCTCCTGACCTTCAGGCCACTGTTTAAAATTGTCCGTCGCGGCGTGCACACCAACTATACCTTTTCCGCCTTTAACGAAATCCATCAGAGCTTTGCAACGTTCAGGATTCTCTTGTGGGTTAAACAGTAGCTCCGTCGTATTATTCAGGCACACCGCGTCGAACTGCCTGAGCTTCCCGGGCGTGAAAACCGAATAATCGTCTGTAATAACTACATCGTATGTCCCGGTCTTCTCGCCCATCAACTCGAACGTCTTATTAACAACGGGAATCGATTTGTGAAAAAATCCTTCGCAACGCCAGAATACCAGCATTTTTCGAGGCTCTGATGTCCTTATGGTTGCCCTTCTCGGGATTGCTCTTTCTATCTTTTGCACTTCTTCGGCTGTTACCTCCCGCAGCTTGGCCGGGGAAGCCGCCTGCAATGTGCCTGTCAGCAGAGATAAACACAAGATAGCAAGCAATGCAATTTTGATACTCTTAAACCTCCGAATCATTATTGCTCCTTTCTATTTTTCTTCAAACTTTAATCTGATTACAATAATTCACCCTTTTAGGGGGCAATTTATCACTTATCATTAATCATTAATCATTTACAAGTGCCATGGGCTTCGCATAGGCCGCGACAGCAACCGGCTGGCTCCGGTATCTCCGATAAGCACCTCGTCTTCCGGGTCCCACTTCAGCGGCCGGCCAAGCTTGTAAGCTATATTACCTAAATGGCAAACACTTACTGAACGGCAGCCGGTCTCTATATCGCAAATTGGCCTGCTGCGCTTACGGACGGCGTCCAGCCAGTCAACATAATGGTTTCTGCTTTCATAAAGATGTATTTCATTGGGGCCGATTTGCTGGTTCTTCAGATTATCCGGCCAGGTCCGAATACGCCCGCGATTGACCTCGACCTTGCCCTCGGTACCGGTGAACAAAACTCCGTTGGCGTTATCGCGCGTCATAGTAACACCGCCGGCATATTTATAAGTAAGCACTTTGTAATCTTTACCGTCGGGAGGAATAATTTCAACCGGACCACTCTTGTCCATACCCATACCCCACTGGGCGATATCGAAGTGATGCGCCCCCCAGTCGGTCATCCCGCCGCCGCCGAAGCTGCTGTGGTTGCGCCAATTAGGAAAGCCGTCCCAGCTCAAATGAGGTGACAGCTCCGAGTTATACGGCCTCAGCAGCGCCGGGCCTAACCACATATTCCAGTCCAGATAATCCGGCACCGGTTGTGCAGGCAGCGGCTTATCCTGGGGCGGGCCGCCAACGCCAACTGTTACGTGTTGTAAATCTCCGATATAACCGTTAAGGACCAGCTCGCAGCCTAATCGGAAGTGCCAGTCCGAACGCTGCATGCTGCCGGTCTGAAAGACCCTTCCGTAACGCCTGACCGCATTGACCATAGCCCGGGCCTCTACTATAGTTTGTGAAAGCGGTTTCTCACAGTAAATATCCTTGCCGGACATAGCAGACCGGATAACTGTAATAGCATGCCAGTGGTCAGGAGTGGAAATCACAACCGCGTCAATATCATCTCTGCCAAGCACCTGGCGAAAATTGCCGTAGGTATCACAGCCTTTGTATGAGCCGCCGTTCTTGCCGGCATAGTGGTCTTCGACTATCTTTTTCCCGCGGGCCAGCTTGAGCTTATCGACGTCACAGGCTGCCAGAACGTGAGTGCCGGGCGAATTAAGAAAAGACCTCATAAGATGCTTACTCTGCTTGCCCGCACCGATAAAACCCAACGTAATCCGCTCACTCGGCGCTATATCACCGGCATTACCAAAAGCAGACGCCGGAACAATATACGGAAAACTTATAGCCGCCGCTGCGGTGCCGGCTGCTCTTTTGATAAATTGACGACGATTAATTTCTCTGCGCTTTATCATAAACACTCCTCTGCTTTGCAAAAAAATGGCAACCGATGTTCAAACTTCCTGCCTAAAATTATAAAATCATATCAAATTAAAAAAACAACGAGTTTACTCATTTCAATAATCAATTACAAATTTCACAAGTGCCACGGACTGCGCATTGATGTTCCGAGCAAACTCGTTGCAGTCTGGTCATCAAGTATTTCTTCGGTCTTGGGGTTAAAGCGTATTTTGCGCCCCAGCAGCATAGCAATCTTACCCAGGTGGCCCGGCGTCGCCGAGCGGTGTGCAACCTCGCATGGAGTCAGGGTAGTCTCACGGCTCTTGACACAATCGAGGAAGTTACGCCAATGACCCGGTGAACGAAACAGATGTATCTCATCAGGGCCGAACTTCTCTTCAAGCAGCTTTTTGGGCTGCGCATCTATATTGCCCCGTGTAACCCAGACCCATCCGTCTTCACCTGTCCATTTTGTTCCACCGCGGATGTCTCTGTGACCACCGGCTATAATCATCGTAATCTCATTCGGATATTTTGCTGTCAGACGATACCTTGTCGGGCTGTTCCATAAACCGTCTTTCGGATACTCCCCGGAACCTTCTATCTCGTAGGGCCCGCCGTAGTCCATGCCCATACCCCAGTGGGCGATATCAACGTGATGTCCGACCCAGTCCATCAACTGTCCGCCTCCGTGGTCGAGCACCCACCGCCAGTTCTTGTGTACACGCGCCGGACAATATGGCCCGTATGGCGCAGGACCAAGCCAGAAGTTATAGTCCAGATCTTTAGGCGGCGGACAAATCCCTTCCTGTCCCTTGGTCTTGCCAAAATCGCTGTGGCCCGAAGGCAGCCCAACTTCGACGGTATGCACCCTGCCGATTCGGCCATTGCGAACCAGCTCACAGGCAAACCGGAAGTTGGTCTCCGAACGCTGCCAGCTGCCCGTCTGCCATATCCGGCTGTAACGCTTGACGGCATCACACATAGCACGGCCCTGCCGCAAATCATGCGAGAGGGGCTTTTCGCCGAAAATGTCTTTGCCTGACTTCGCAGCTTCTATAGCCGGAATCGCATGCCAATGATCGGGCAGACCAAGCGACACCGAGTCGATATCATCGCGCGCCAATAGCTCTCGATAATCCGCATAAGCCGCACAGTCTTTGTTTTTATATATACTGTTGACTCGATTGACGGCGCCTCGTAGATGGTTTTTATCAACATCGCAGATGGCGACAATCTGACAATCTTTTTCCCGAAGGAATGAGTTCATATTGCTGCCGCCCTGCCAGCCTACACCGATGCAGCCCATAGTAATTCGTTCGCTCGGCGGCACGTTGTCGGCCTTACCAAAAGCCGACGAAGAAACAATATACGGAAAACCAAACACCCCCACAGTGGTGCCGGCGGCTTTCTTTAAGAATTCCCGCCGGCCCAAAGCGTTTCTGTCAGCCATAATTAACCTTTCTGTTACTGCTATTTCTCCTCAAAAGCCGCATCGAAGGCAACCTGAGACGGCTTGAAATCGGCCTTTTTAATGAATCCGCAGGCCTCCGCCGCACCGTGCTCACGGTCCATCCGGCTGTCTTCCCACTCAATGGAAAGCGGGCCCTGGTAACCGATATCGTTAAGCGCAACGATGATTTCCTCGAAATTGATGTCGCCGTGCCCGATTGAACGGAAGTCCCAGTAGCGACGCGGATCGCCGAACTCGGTATGACCGCCGAATACACCAACCGTACCGTCACCGTGTCCCCGTCCCCACCACACATCCTTCATATGGGTATGGAAGATACGGTCCCCGAAAGTACGGATGAATTTAACATAATCCACACCCTGGTAACCGAGATGGCTGGGATCGTAATTGAAGCCGAAGCACTCGTGCCCATCGACTGCTTCGACGGCACGCTGGGCTGATGCAATATCGAAAGCTATCTCCGTCGGATGCACTTCAAGACCGAATTTAATGCCCAGCTTCTTGAATTCATCGAGAATTGGCTTGAATCGCTTGGCAAAGTCATCGTAACCGGCCTGAATCATATCCGGTGTAACAGGCGGGAACGAATAAAGCATGTGCCATATTGAACTGCCCGTAAAGCCGTTAACAACCTTTATGCCTAACTTCTTGGCTGCCTGGGCGGCTTTGATGACTGACTCAGCCGCACGTTGCTGAACACCCTCGGGCTTCCCATCGCCCCATACATCCGGCGGCAAAATCATCTTGTGACGTTCATCGATGTTGTCGCATATCGCCTGGCCACACAAATGTGTCGATATCGCAAATACTTCAAGGCCCAGCTTTTTCAGCATGTCCCGCTTGGCCTTGCAGTAGCCGTCATCCTCCAGGGCTTTGTCCACCTCGAAGTGGTCACCCCAGCAAGCCAGCTCCATACCATCATAACCCCAGCTTGCTGCTTTTTTTGCTAATTCTTCCAGCGCCAAATCCGCCCACTGGCCGGTGAAAAGAGTTACAGGTCTTGCCATTTGTCATTCTCCTTATAAAAATTCCTATTCAAGCTTTCCGTAAAATAATTCTTATTATCGAGAAATAATGCCTACAAGCATTATTCTATTGCATTTTCCTCCGGTTAGATTGCAAACTCAATATAACCGTTTATAATAAAACAACTTACACTTAACAAGGCGTCTATCCTTGCCTGCCGGCTAAAATAACCTTTCAATTATAACTTGCAGAAGATGAGAAGCAATCCATTTTTTCTTCTGCTTTCATACCAAAGCTTGGACAACAGATTAAATAATAGTATTTGTAACATTTAATCCTTAAGAGGAACGATCCAGATATTACGGAAAGATATCTCGTTGCCGTGGTCCTGCAGCAAAATGGGGCCCGGCTCCGGCCCTTCAGGCCTTCCTGCACCTGTTTTATTATCCAGTTTGGCATCGTCATGAATCAAAACGCCGTTATGCCATACGGTAATACGGGCCTTATCAGTTTTTCGGTTACCATCATACCTCGCGGCATGGAAGATAATATCGTAGCTCTGCCACCTGCCCGGCATACTGCAGACATTCCTGTCCGGAGCTCTAAACTTATAAAGCGAACCACATTCATTATTTTTCGGTTCCAGACCGTAGGAATCGAGAATTTGCAGCTCATAGCGACGCTGAATATAAATTCCGCTGTTTCCACGTCCCTGGCCTTTAATATTCGGCGGCAACTGCGGCGTCTTAAACTCGATGTGCATCTTAAAGTCCCGGAAATCCCGCTTTGTCATTATGCTTCCGCTCTTCGGTACAATCTTCATCGCGCCGTCAACGATTTTCCAGCCGACGTCTTTGTCGCCACCGGTCGTCCAATGCGAAAAGTCCTTTCCATCAAACAAAATGATGACATTGCCCGGCCGGACCGTTTCAACGGAAACTTCCGGAGGGTGCGCAAAGTCGTTCCAGAGCTGCTCGGTTCGCTCGATGTCGATCTTGCCCTCGTGCACGTATTGGCGATACCGGAACACATGATCCTCGCCGGGCTTCATCTCGAAGTCCCCTGCCTGCACGGGCGCCCAGTTAAAGAACACTTCCTGCTCGAATCCGGGCCAGATTCGCATCGCTTCGGGATGCCGGAAGTTCCGCGGATGGCTGAAGAACGTCACGCCCTTCCATTTTCCGTCGGTGACGCCCGACGTGTCGCACCATCGGGCTCGCGTGGCGTGGCCGTCCTTGCGGGTCTTGCCCTCACTGGTCAGATACGCCGCGGTTTCGCCCTTCCAGTCAGCGGTGGCGCGGAAGCCGAAGCCGCCGTAGCGATACTCCTCGAGCAGCAAGGGGCTGTCCGCCACGCAGCGCTGGGTCGAGACGAAATCCCAAAGCCAGCCGGGACCGCCGATACTACTATAAGCACGGACCTCCCATATCTCTTTAAGGACGACTTTCTCGCCAGCGTCGGTCTTCAGCGCCACGTGATCGTGCTCGGCCTGAAAGCCACCGAAGATGAATCCGCTTGACGTCGAGAGAAACTTGTTGAAACGAACCGTCCCTTGTCCTTTGTTGAGGTTCCAGAAGTCGACTTCCTTGCCCTCGAATTTGGTTTTGGTCCAGGGCATCCAGATGCCGACATGGTGATAATGGTCCGGCGGATGGATGTTTGTCAACACCGATCCTTTCGGCGACCACAGCGGATGGATAAACGCGCTGCGGTCATATAATTTGCTCTGCCCTTCCGGCGCCGGAACAATCGCGTGATTGTACCTTAAAATCTTATGGATGCCGCTCGGTCCATGTGTTTGTATCTGCAGGAAGGAATCGTTCTTCTCCGCCCCGACGTACGGCGCGTTCTCGTAGGTCACATCAAGTATAAGCTCTTCAAATGTAACACGCTCAATTTCGTAGGTGAGTTTACTTCCCGCTGGCGTTTTCCCTAAAAGGATCCACCACAATCGCGGCGGTGAGCCCGGTTCGAGCTGCGACGGAATGAGAATCCGCCTGGAACCTTCTATTTCGATTAAGCGAATTCTATCAGTCGGAAAGCCCAGAGGCACACCCGTGAGATCCAGCGACACCGGTGTACCAAAGCGCGTGTAATCGCCCGTATCGAGAGTGAACCTGGCCAGCGGCTCACCGTAAGCGATCGATCGAAACGGTAACAAGGAAAAGGTCAAAAGAAAAATCAAGCATATCAATGTTGAGATGGGCTTTTGCATCGTTGCCCTCCTTTCGGTTCAGGCTGTTAGTCATTTATATTTATACACAAAACCGAAATTTTACTATTAAAACACGTTTTAATCAAGGAATATCCGTGAATTCTTTGATATTATTCCCCCCCCTCACGCAGTCCTAACGAACTTCATCTACCGCTAACGACACTCATCAGCTTATCTATCGTACCGGGAACCTCCCCCAGATTCAGGATGGTGTTATTTCTTCGGATTAGTTGTCTTACCGTAGAGCCAGAGTGCATCGGTAAATTTATATTCTACTATTTCATTCGGTGAGAAAAACAGCTTGATTTCCTGCTGTGCGGATTCAGTGCTGTCCGAGCCGTGAATAAGATTGTATCTTTCGGAGCTGCTGAAGTCCCCCCTGATGGTACCCATCTCAGCGTAATAGCCGAAAGTCGCCCCCATCATTTTGCGGGTAATATCTATAATGCCGTCGGCTTCCCAGACCATTACAAGCAAGGGCGCAGAAGAAATATACTTCACCAGGGGCTTATAAAATGCTTTCTCGACATGGGCCGAATAGAGCTGAACAGCCTGCTTTTCAGAGAGCTGCAAAAATTTCGCTGCAACAAGTTTAAGACCTTTTTTCTCGAATCGTCCGATTATCTCACCCACCAGATGTCGCTGCACAGCATCAGGCTTGATGATAATTAAAGTGCGTTCAGCCATTGAAAAATATCTTCGATTTCCTTTTCTCAGATTCTTAAAACGATAATCGAATCCTGGAAATTATACTCCCTTGGCAACAATGTAAATTTCGACTCGTCTGTTTTGCGGATTGCCTCCTTTGTTGGGCTTATTTGCCGCAAAAGGCCGATACTCACCAAAACCTCGTACGCTCATCCGCTTAGGATCAATTTTATTACCGGCCATAACGTTCAGCACGGCTATCGCCCTGTGCGCAGACAAGTGCCAGTTTGTCGGATGTTTCGCACGTGTCGCAGGCTGGGCAATGCGCATATCGTCGGTATGCCCGGCTATGATAACATCGAAATCCTTTGCTTCTTCAGCACTCAAAATCCCGCAAAGTAATCTGACGGCCTCTATTGCCGAAGACGCCACCTTGTCACTGCCCTTCTCAAAAAGCAAATCACTCTTGAACTTTATCATACCACGGCTCGAATCATACTCCACCATATTGTGCTTTGCGGCAAAATCCTCCAGCAGGGTACTAAGCTCCACCGGTAGCGCCGCTCCGCCCAAGAGCAGCCTTTCCTGCATCGACGCAATCAACTCTTTCTTTTTGGCAATGTCCTCCTCAAGAGCGGCTATTTCCTGTTGCAGAGTCTGTATCTCGATTTCACTGCTCCCTTCAGCCGCTGCAAGTTTTCTTTTTAGCTGGCCAAGCAGCACCATGTTGGTCCCCAGTTCGCTCTCAAGCTCTGCAATTCGATCCATCTGTGTCTGGTTCCGGATTTTAAGGTCCTGCAGCTCCGAGCCGCAGCCATTCAACAGTAGAAAACTAACACCCAAAAGAAAAATGATTGACAGTTTGACAGTTCGCATCTTCCAATCCTTTCCAAGAAAATTAGGACACTTTCTTCTCAGCCATCCTTAATATACTTAAGCACTTTATTTACAAACCGTTACAGCCCAATAGAGTTTGGCTCCACCGCCCTTGCTCACAAATAAAACCGATTTCTCTTTATACGTCAAGAATAAACTGTACAAAATATAATCCACATTTCCATTTTTTTTACAACTTTATTTTCGACCGATAATTGATAATCCATGATGATAACCATCCCGCGGTTATCGCCCTTCTGCTGGCAATTTTAATGCCGGCCATGCGAAAAGCAAAGGAACTCGCAAAGGAAACATCGTGCAAATCCAACCAAAGGTCTATCGGACTGGCCATATTAATGTACCTGGGCGATAATGACATGAAACTGGCCGACCCGAAGAACGCCAACAGGTTCCTGTGGTACGATGGAAGAGGTCGTCTTAGAACGACTAATGATAACGACGCCTATTGGGGTATTGTCTATATAGATTACCTCAAGGACATAAAGATTTTCGGCTGCCCGAGCTTAACACGTGTGCCGGATCTGATATACGATGTTGACCCCGAAGCCATTCGGACAGCGGCCCAGGGCCTTAGCGGCTATGCCCGCGGCACAGACACAACCAAGATAAAGCCGCATTCGGAATTTATCATCTGCCACGACCACGCCGAGCCGAGATTCGAGCAGGACACACGCGACATGCTCTTTAACAGCGGCCCCGGCACACTCAATATAACCGACTATCGCAAGGGCGGCCGGCGCCAGAATTACTACCGCGACGTCTTCAGGCACAATATAAGGGTCCAGGAAGACTTCCGAACCGGCGGACGCCTCAACGTCCTCTGGCTCGACGGCCACGTCTCCTCAATAGAAGAAACAACAGGAGACAACATCCCAAAAAGATGGTACACCGGAAAAAGATAATCCTCCATATTTAGCCCGTCAATTTATTGATGGGCTAAATTGTTGTATTTCTTCGTTTTTTGTGCAGAATTCAAATCATTCTGATTCAAGGAAATCGACAATTCGCTTAACCATTTTCTCCGGCTTTTTCGTTTGGCATTCCCAGATAGTCAGAACTTTCCACCCCTCTTTTCGCAATTTACGCAGATTTCTTTTATCTCTGGCAACATTACCTTCCCGCTTTGATTGCCAGAACTTTGCATTGGTTGCAGGTTTTACTTTGCCGTATCGGCATTTGTGCATATGCCAGAAACATCCGTGAACAAATATAATTTTTCGATGCTTCGTCAGAACCATATCAGGATGGCCCGGCAGGTCTTTACGATGAAGGGCATAACGATAGCCAAGTGAATGAACCATCTTTCGGACGACCATTTCAGGTTTTGTATCCCGGCCTCGTATTTGAGACATGTTGAATGAACGTTGTTTTTTTGTTAGTACATCGACCATAAGATTATTATAGATATAAAGAGGAAAATATTGTAGTTTGAAATTATGGGAAAGAAACACAAACTCAAATCTGTTGAAGAGATAAACACTTTACCAGATGAGGAATTGCTTCGGCTCCGCGCCGCTCTTGAAATTGAAATGAGAAAACGAGGAATTGCGTTTTCCGTTGGTCAGATTGGCGAGTCTCTGGTAATCGACCATTTTAATTCAACTCCTGGTTTACCAAACTTGTTACCAGCACCCGTTGGCACAAAAAATGTTGACGCTTTGTCTCGAAATGGAGACCGTTATTCAATAAAAACCATATGGCACGCCAGAAAGACAAGCACAATCTACCCCGATCCTAACGACAAGAAGAAACAACTTTTTGAATTTCTCCTGATCGCTCAGCTTAATGATGACCTCACACTTAAGTCCATCCATCAATTTTCATGGCACGACTTCACTAAAGTACGAAGTTGGGATAGTCGTATGTCGGCTTGGTACATTGGGTGTTCAAAAAGAAAACTGGGACAAGCCAATTTAATTATATCCGGATCAAAGTGAAATCATTCCCGGTCGTGAACAATGACCGCCAATCTTATGTTGCAAATCGACAACCAAGTCATATCTCATAGAAGAAATAATTTTCCTCCTCCACTTGCCAAGCTTTTTACTTTCGCTTCTACGCATATCAAAAACGAAAAGCCCAACCTTATCACCATATTTGAGCAATGGAGTTTTATACAAACAGTCGGCCTTCTTAATTCTCTTACGATAGCCATCGTCTATGAATAACCCAAATACAAGTCTTCCAACTCTCCATTTCTTTTGTGCATAATCGCAAAACGGTGAAACTTCACATGATATCAGCTGTGAGTTAGCTATAACTTCTTCTAAATAACTCTCTTTCTCAACAAGATCAAAGCACATATTTCTATGAAGTTCATCGTTAGTTTCCAAGTATATATTTCCAGGTTTTGGATTCAGGCTATTAGTACACAAAAGCAGCTTTGAGTTAATCGCAGCTTTTATTTTTTTGTTCTGTATTTCACCTACGCCATTAAAATCAAATCCATCATCACTAACATCAATTGTATTACGTTCAAGTGAATCTTTATATATACTATTAAATGCCAACATCGCATTTTTAACTATCTGACCTGTGGTATCCTTCACATAATCCCCTGCATAGGCAATTGCTAAATTTTTTATTATGCGGAGTAATTTCTTATCAATATCTTCTTCATCTTCCAATAGTGATAAAAGTTCGCATATTGAATCATTTGCAGATTTGTTAATTACATTTTCCCAGTTAGCCAAAAATAAATACCCTTTTTTTGATTGTAATGTCTGGGTAATTTCAGATTCAATAAAAGTAATATCATAATTATTTGCGGCACATAATGCCTTGTTGAGTTCAATAGTTATAAAGTTACATTTACATTCTGGATTTTCATAGATATAACGCCAGAAATAGTTGGTAAGTTCAGTATGTGTGGCCCAAAGAATAATAAAATAAAAAAAATGCCCAGATATATCAACAATATGACTAAGAGTATTCGCAGTAAAAGCAGCCTTGCTGTTATTATCTGCTGCTTCAATTAATTCCATATCGAGAAATATAGTTCTGACGTCACTTAAGGGATTTGTAGGCAATTCGATTTGTTCACCAGAAAAGTACATTGCAGAAAAACCATTTCTATATAATGTTTTTAAAAGAGGGAACGCTTGTTCCTCAAACTTATCATCAATTACAACTATACGCCCATTTCTTGGAAGTATCATTTTTTTACGTTTTCCTTTTGTTTAAAACACAACGCAGTGACTGCGCCATTCTTGAATTCCTCAGAAATTGTAAATTCTCCCTTCTCGGGAAATAACAGCATTCCTCTTTGAGTTTTCATCGCTTCATCTACAAGATGAAGACCTATCCCCATTCCTGCATCTCCTGGTTTATTCGAGAAAAATGGTTTTTTCATGTATTCAGTCGACATGGAAAATCCTCTTCCGTTATCTGCAATTATTATACTTGTATAACCCGGTAATTCCTCAGATAAAGAAATGAATATTTTTTTCTTTTTAACTTCATAGTAATTAAACCACCATATAGAATTATCAATAATATTCAATATGGAACTGATAACGAAACGTTTGGCACATTTAATTTTGGGATAATTAAGACTCTTGCTATAATCATCAATAATATCAATTTTATGTGCACGTAATCTAAATTCTACATTAAAAAGTGATTGATCGATTAAATCTGTAAGCATCTCTTCTTTTTTGTCTGAGCCTCGAAGAATAAAGCTATAACCTTCCACCAACTGAGAAAGGTGCCTCGCCAAATACAAAATCTTTTCTGACGATTTGCTTTTATTGAGTCTTAATAATAACTCCGACGTAATCTTTTCCATTTCATGTATTACTATACTTAAATTTAAGCCTGCCCCAGCACTTTTAAGAAGATTTTCATTTATATACTCATAATCTGTCTGAATTCGATCAATGTATTTTGTGAGCTCCTTCTTTAAATCCGGCTCTTTCACTTTTTCTTCAACAGAAGAGCGTAGTTGAGAAATTGTAGATAAAACCGGTTCAGCTTTAGGAGTGAATCCATATAAAGTTTGAACTTGTTCCTTGTCTGCATTTCGAAGAATTTCTATTTTATCAATAACATATAAAACAGCATCACAAAAACAACGGTATGCCTCGTCTTCAATAAAGCCTTCTCTGTTAGTTTTCTCTATTAAGGAATCACTTTGATTTCTTTTAAGATGGATTGCCCCGATAACAATATTGTTGCTGATTCTTTTTGTTGGGATATTTACTCTTCGAGTTCCAAGCTCCAACCAGTCATTTCCAGGCTCCCCATAATCATATACCCTTACCCCATCTCTATATATTCTAATGCCGCCATTATGATTGAGATATTCTTTGAATCCTTTTTTATCCTGCACACCAAGTGAAAGTATCTTGGAAGTTCTGTCATATATATAAGCTTCAAGCCGGACATCTCCTATGTTATGCTTAGATAGATTGATTGGTACAACTTCTTTCTTGCCATCTTCTTTTACGACCATTTTTTTCATTTTTTTAACTTTATTAAGAAACTCATCATCCTCGGTCACCTCTCTCGGGTCTAATTTTGTCATCGTTTCCCAGGGTGTGAACTTGTAATTAAACTTCTTGATTTCATCGCTTTTGATTGTACAATCAACTTTATAAAGTGAATAAGTCTTGATTTCCTTCCATGACATAAGCCCTTCAATCCATTTTTTATATTCAAATAGATATAAAGAAACACGAAATGATTTAGGACCTGTAAATGGCGAACAAAGAGAATTTACTGAACGATATACATTTCTTACCATTCCGCGTGTCCACTTCTCTTTTAACTGCCTGATAACAATTTTTGTCCCTGTTTTTTCTTCTGTGAAATATTCAGGTTCTCTTTCGTATATCTTTATCTTAACGTCTTTAAGGTATTCAGATTTTTTGAATTCAGACCAGTCGATGGAAAGATAAACTTCTTTTTCACCTTCTTGCCTACTTATCAATTCGATCATATTTCCAAGTTTATGTGCGCCAAATCTACCGATACCTTTTTCGCCCAGTGGTAATCTATTGTGGTTCTTGCTTCGCTCCCTATTAGAGAATTGTCTTTCCTTATAATCACTACCAGGCTCCATCCACACATCTGTTATGATATCTATATTCATCCCAGAACCATCATCTTCTATAATTATTTCTCCTTGAGATGGTTCTTCAATTCTAGACATGTAGATATTTACATGATTTGCGTCTGCGTCATATGAGTTTTTTACAAGTTCAAGCAAGGCAATGCTTTCGTTTTTAATCAGTTGGTCACCAAGCTGAAGTATAATTCTAGCACGAGGCTTAAAAACAGATTTTGATAAAGTACCAGTTGACATATCTAACCTTTAATAAGTTTCTTTACAACATATTTCATAACTGGTGGACTGACAGCATTACCTATCATCTTAATTTTATCTCGCCGTGTTCCATGAATAATTTTGTACTTCTTTGGCCATCCCATAGCTTTCTTGAGTTCAGGCGGTTGAAGCATTCGCATAACATGCCCTGATCCATTTGGTTTTACGTATGCAAATCGATCCAGCGTTGTTATTGTCCTCAACGGTACATCCAATCGCTGCCAGCCTCCTGCAGCATCCGATCCATAATATACAAGAATAAACGGTGTCTTATTCCCAATTTCAGCGACAGCGCGGTATGCACGTTCAAGTGTTGCTTTCGCCCGCTTTTCAGTTCGAAGCATAGAATATCTGTATGTACCATTCCCGTCAATAATTTCTTTTGCTGTTTTTCTTTTCCTGCATGGCTTTGAAACCGGATTAGGTATCATCTCACGGTCAAACATGATAAAAAGCCTGCGCCTTGCCTGTGGAACTCCGAAATCTGCTGAATTAAGTGTTTGCGTCCTGGTATGATACCCGAGCTTTTCTATATCATTGATAAATGTTTCATATCTTGCCCATGACTTCATTCCTACAACATTTTCAACAATAATCCACCTTGGCTCAAATGTCTTCGCAAAACGTAAAACCTGCAAAGCCGTACTTCTACTCTTCTCACAGCGTGGCTTATTACCTTTAGCTACACTGTGGTTTGTACATTCAGGCGATGCAAGTATCAGGTCGATATCCCCCAGTTCCTTCTTGATATTACTCGGGTCCAAACTCTCAATATTCTCGCAGTAAAACTTTGCGTCAGGAAAATTGTCGCTATACACAGATTTGGCAACCGGCCATAAATCAAAGCCTGCTACGACTTCAACCCCTGCTGAGGACGCACCCCAACTGCTTCCTCCAGCCCCGCAAAACAAGTCTATCGCCCGAATTTGCTTCATAAAGTTAGCTTTATACTTAGTTAATCGTCAAAATACAGAGGTTTACCCAAGGACATTTTTCGTCTAAAATCAGTAGAAAAGTCAACTCTTCAGGGCAGTTTTGTTAGGTTTTGGTCAAAAAGTGCGGATTTTTTCGAAATTTTCAGATAAAAAGCCCCAAAACGCCCACTAAATGTGCTACCTGCGGTTCAGTACGGCGTCGCATTTCTACCTTCGTTCGATACTATTTATATTTACTTCGTCCCTGGCGGGACTTCCGTAATACTGTATGTTTCTCATGCTGGCCTCAGGTAGAAATGCTTATACTCCTTCATCCTGAGCGGAGTCGAAGGGACGCAATACTGGCGAAAATCGTCTGATTTTCGACAAAAAACGCTGGTAATTTCCGACAAATTTCAAAATTTCTAAAAAAATTTTTACCTCTTTATACATAAGCACTTAGCGAAATCCAACTACCCGAAAATCCCCGAATTTTCGAATCAATCGTGCAGGTACGTCTAATTATAGAGGGACTATTTTTTTCCCCTCAGCGAGCTTGTCCTCGAATGTCGTAATCGGGGATCCAGATTAATCTTTAGTTCGGAGTCTTTAGTCTTATGAATAGTCAATTAAATCGTAAAAAAGGTCAGTTTATCAAAGGAAAAATCACTAAAAGTTCGAAATGGTGTGTTCACGATTGAAAATTCCAGTTTATGCGCGGCTATGTTGCTTTACGTTTGTTTTTGATGATTTTACTCGCGGAATTTATCACCCTGAAGGGTGTTTTAGTGAAAACAAACCCAATTTTAAAAACATTAAAATTGGCGTAAGCTCTTTTAAGACAAGTAAATA
Organism: uncultured Pirellulales bacterium; assembly: GCA_964653075.1. GTDB lineage: Bacteria > Planctomycetota > Phycisphaerae > Sedimentisphaerales > Anaerobacaceae > NIOZ-UU13. The sequence goes on along the minus strand of CAZZAX010000036.1, from coordinate 120 downwards.
CGAAATTTCAACCGCTTGGCGGAGTCAAAAACAAACCCAATACAAAGCCAATTCAAACCCAATCACCGAAAGGCCAAAAATGAACCTAAGTGTCTATTTCACAAGTGAATATAAAAAATT
>CAZZAX010000035.1:0-40956 GCA_964653075.1 uncultured Pirellulales bacterium | reverse complement strand
TAAATCAGGGCAGAGCCTGTTTCTTCTATCGGGAAAAGCCCTATCCCGGTCACACTTTAGATACCCCCCAAAACCGAGTTCGTCATTTGAATGGCCTGTGAGGTGCTTTAGATTGAAAGCTGTGGGACATTCTATCAGATTGTAAACCTTTCAATTGAATTAAGGCAGTTATCGGCGAACAGCATTAGCCCAGATGCTGGCGGTAGCGGTTGAGAAGATCAATGCCACACGCTTGTATCGTACACTGGATGCAATTCTGCCGTTGAAACCGGATATTGAGATTCATCTAAAGCAACGTGTAGGTGAATTGTTTTCGCCCGATTTTGATCTGTTACTCTATGATATCACCAGCACTTATTTTGAAGGACAGGCCAAAGCTAATCCACAAGCAAAGCGTGGTTACAGTCGGGACCATCGGGGTGATTGCAAACAAGTTTGTATTGGACAGGCAGCTAAATGAACAAACGATGGATAATCGGGCCAATAATAGTGGTGTTAGCTCTTTTAACTTTGTTTAGTTCTCTTATGTGGGTGACATACACTTATGGGCTTCATTGTCTAAGATGTTGTTCAATCTCCTTCTTGAGTAAACAGATATTACTCCAACTCCTCCCCTTAAATCACTCCTCTTAAAATTCTTACTAAAGTTTTACTGTTTTCTGGGCACCACTCAAGCAACACTAATCATTTAAAAACTCTTTATGCGGTCACTAATGAGGGTTGGCAATATGTGCAAACGACGGAGGTAAAGTTTACAAAGTTGTGGGTTTATATGCCCAAACGTTGATGTAATTCGTTGAGTTTTTAACTACTACATCATAACATTTGAATATGTGGGTACAAACTTTTCAACTTCACTCTTGCGTCTTCGGTTGTAAATTGCCAATCCACTGCTTTCTGATTGTCATTTCGTTTACGGTACCATGCTTTTGCTTCTTGTTGCAATGTTGCCATATCCGGTATTCGCCGATCCAGGCATACACGTTCCGGCTTACCCGGCTCGACCGCTATTTTCCTACGCGTTTCCATGATTAGCGGTGTCGGCTGTTCGTCCATGCAAATAACCGGAACAGCCGAATTATAAGGTCTTTTATAAATTTCCAGTACATCCTCCATATTTGCAACAAAGGCTGCATTTTGTTTTGGAGGTATTACCCAGTATTTCCTTAAGTGAGGCTTAAGTTCGTTTTTTTAAGCGTCCTCCACACCGTCTGTCCAGAAACGGAGTCAACCACTTTCAGAGCAACCAGTTCGTCGGCCAGCATTTGCATAGTCCATTTGGCACATCCTTCCGGGGGTGTTCAATATCAACATTTCCCCTTTTTGCTCCATTATAAAAGGAATACGGAGGCGGTGCATCTACTGTTAGCCCGTCTTGGAAAAACAACTATGTATCAGAGTCAAAAACAGGATTTAGATGGGCGATAGCTTGAAAAAACATCTTTGTGAAGACACACAACTAATGTTGCGTGTGGCTCGGGGTAATTCTCAGGCCTTTACAAAGATTTATAATAAATATTTCTCTTTCGTAACTGATTACATAGCAACTCATAACAGACATTCTGGAATACCAGAAGATATTGCCCAAGAGGTTTTTAGTCGTGTCTGGTACAACAGAGCGAAATATCGTCCTAATTCATCAGTAAAAACCTTTCTATTCGGCTATGCAAAGAATGTTCTGATGGAGGAGCAGAACCGTTTAGCAAAAGCTGTAACAGCTAAGCAAAACTGGCAATTAAGACATCCCACAGTTTCTTCAATTATTATGTCTGATCCCAAAACAGTGCGACCGCTTTTGCCAGTTTCTCTCATTAAGTATCCAGAGAAATCAATGTGGAAATCCATTGTTGGGACTCAGAGCCTGCTGGATTACTGATTACGAAAGAAAAATATGACTTATTCAATAAACAAACAAATGACCTGCCAACAAGCCCTGTATCTGGTAGATGCATACATCTTGAACGATCCCAGCTTAACGGTTGAGGATCGCAAGATCATTGAATCTCATTTGCAGAATTGTTCAAGATGTGCTCAGGAATACGAAAAAGCCAAATGACCAATGAATCTGGTTAAGAAATATTGGTCGGGAAAAACCGAAAACCAACTCATCATTGAACGCACAGATCAACCGATAAAACACCGGATGACGGCTAAAGAAGGTTGGAAAGACCTTTTGCGACGATGTCCAGACCTTGCTGTGACCGTAAAACACCAAAAACGTCAGCGTTTATTACACAGGGTTAGTGCAGTTGCTGCTTGTTTAGTTATTGGGGTATCTATTTTTCTGGCATTTTCGATTTATTCAAAGCCGAAAATTGTCCCAGGTCCGATTTCTCAGCAGGTTACTCTTGTTCCAAAACCTTCAGTCAAGATTGAGTTGGTATCGAAAGACGGCAATACTCTCATTCTTGCCAATCAGCAAATAGCCTCTAGTGAAGGAACAGTTCAATTTGAATCAGAAAATTGTGTTGTAAATGTAGCGGCAGGTCAAAAATCCAAGATAATTGGCCGATCTGCTCCGTCAATTTCCATATCATGTAATACAGTCGAACTCACTGCATGGGCAACTGGTTATAAACCTGTACCTGTATTAGCTCAATCCGAATCAAATACTGATCTATGGTACCTGCCATTACCACTTGGGATGGAACCAATCATTCTTGAGGAAACTGACTATGATCATTGGGTTGAGCAAAAACGGGACTGGTTCAAACAGGAATTTCCGTGGATATTCCAGCTAAGAGAAGCGTGATTGAAAAAAAAAGTTTAACTAATTCAGGAGGACCACACAATGAGAAATTTTCAGATGCTCAAGTTTGTCGGACTTTTTATGCCAATCTTGATTGTAAGCCAGTTTTGTTTTGCAGATGTTGCTGATGATTTGGCAAAGGCAGAAGAGGTCTTGACTGTCAGCCAGTACGTCCAGGCTGAGCAAATCTACCAGAATATAATCAATCGAGCCGATCCTAATAAATCCGAGGAGTTCGAGTCGGCCTTTAATGCCCGCAAAAAACTGCCTTTGGTTTACTTAGCTATCGACCAGCAATCCAATGCTCAAGTTGTTGTACAACAGTTGCTTACAAAACACGCTGACAATGAGCGGTTGCCACATGCCGTCCATGAAATCGTTGGGCAGGCGAAAGAACTCAACAAGATGCTCGAAGCAGGCCAGATTTACCAAAACATCCTTACGGCTCAACCGAATCATCCCCAGACGATCTGGCTGAAGATGGGCATTGCCGTTGCAAATGTTCATCTTAACAACGACCAGGCCGTCGATACAACGCTCCAGAATATCATTGCTCAACATGTCGCCGATGAGCGTTCAGCCGAAGCTCTCGGCCAGACCGCCTGGGCTTATCGCAAGCTCGAACAACACGACAAAACTCGGAAAGTTTACCGGTACGTTGTAGATAACTGGCCCAACAAGGACCGTGCTGTTTTTTCGCAGCGGGGTATTGTTCTTTGTAGCCTTGAACTCCAGAACCAGGCTGCGGCCGATGCGGGCACTCAGCAGCTTCTACAGAATTTCGCCGCCGACAAAAACATAGCCCAGGCGATATGGGCCATCGCCAAAGTGTATAAAGAAAAGCAAAAATGGGGACGTATGCGACCGCTTTGTGAGTACATCCTGCAGAACCACCCCGGTTACAAAGATGCTATCTGGGCCCAGCAGGCTCTTATTGTTGCTTCCATTAACCAGGAAGATACTGCCGGTTTCGATGCGGGCCTGCAAGCGCTCTTTGCTAAATTTTCCTCACACAAAAAAATGCCTCTTGCTGTTTACAAAACGGCCAGACAGCTCGAAAGTAAAAACGACATAAAAGCACGGGAACTGTGTCAGTACATTGTTGACAATCACCCCGACCACGATTATGCTCCGTTAGCCAAGGTCAATCTGGGCCAAATCAAGGTTCGCCAGGGTGATGAAGTTGCCGCTGAGGCTATCTTCGATGAAGTTTTGAACCGATACAAAAACCATCCAAGGCTACCTCAAGCGGTCCACCTGATGGCTGAAGGGTATCTGGATCAGGCCATAGCGATGGAGCAAAGCGCTGCCCAACAGATGGGCTCGGCCAAGTATGCTCAAACCGTGCGAGAGCAGGGCCGACCGGAGGCGGTGAAGGATTATTGTCGGCGGGCCATCGAGAAATGGCAGACCACAATCCATGAGCTTCCTCCGGCGCCACGTTATACCGAGCAGGCTTGGTATTTTACGGGCGTCGTTTACCGTCGTCATCTTCGTGAGCCTGAGAAGGCTCTTCAGTATTATCAAAAGATCGTAGAGCAGTGGCCTGACTATGAATATGTCTGGAGTGCTCAATCTATGATCGCGCTGTGCTACGAGACACTCGCGCGTTCCGGCCAGATGACCGCACAGGAAGCTGAACCGAAGATAGAGCAGGCTTACGAAGCAGTTCTCGAGAGATACCCGGGCGGCCCATTAACTGAGCGGGCTGTTTTGAACCTTGGCCAACTGAACTTCAGGAAAGGTCAATGGGACAAAGCCGCCTCATATTTTGGATTATTCCTGGAGAAATATCCCAATTCCAGTCACTGGCATCATGCATTGGTATCTCTGGGAATAACCTACTGGCCGTTCTGATCGATGATGCAGGCTACATGCTTGTGCTTAGCCATATCGATACCGCAAAATCTTAGATACTGTTTCGATGCTTTCATTGCTACTGCTCCTTTCTGTTTTGTTCAGCTATCCCTGCACCTTACTGACCCGCAACCTCATTCGTGATACGGAGCGTTCCACAAAAAGTGGTCTCCAACCAGCTCATACGCGGCCATTCAGCTAAGGTCAGGGTACGGCAGTCTTTCGTACGAGGCTAAAACCTCAAGGATAACATCGCCGCTTATTCCCTGAACAATTTTTCTGCTAATTTTTGGTTTATCTGTTTAAGGTAATCCGGTGCCTTAGTCATTACCTGAAGGTAGCCGTTTCGGACAAGGCGATGGTCAATCCAGGCGAAAGAACTTTCGATGTTTCTTATTTTTTGGGGTTGCGGCATATGATATTTTTTCATAATGTATTGCCTCTGTGATATTTTCATATAGCCGCCCCCATCGTCCCGCCCACTTGATGGACTTTAAAGAAAAAAAAGAAAATATCACATTTTGGGACATTTTTTTCAAGGGCGGCTTTTTTCATTCCTGAGAATCTTCCAAAAAAGTAAATCCAGTCCGGCTTATCAGCCGGAAGTAAAAGTGTATCAATAACCAACGATTTAGCTCCTGCAGAGCTAAGTAAAAGCAGACTGATCCACCGGGGGTCAGTAACTAAAATCATTAACTTAACTATATGAGGATAGAAAAATGGGGGAAATAAAACAAATAGTACCCGCAAATGGGTGGTATGCGGCCTTTGAGCAGGAAGATGGAGGGGTGAACTTCGCCAAACTGGCTGTTTGGGGTCTAACTAAGAATGGCGAAATCGTAGGTGTAGAAGTAACTCCGCACCGCCATGAAAATGTGGCAGAGGCCAAGAACTTCAAAGGCTATTATACTTCTGAGCAAATGAAGGTCGTGCTTGAAAGCAGAAGCGGGGGCGAGACTCCCGTTTCTGCCCCCCTTAACTGGGTGGCCGAATATAGTGCCGAACAAGAAGCATTTAACATTGGGTCTCTGAAACAGATTTTAGAGAAAAATGCACAGAAGATTGCGAAGAAACAAAATAACGGCTATCAGATTTTCGCCATCTGCAGAACCTCTATCGAAGCACACGCATTTTGTGAAGCAATGAAACGAATCCAAAAAAAGGCGGAAAAATCAGAGTCAAAGGCAAAGTCGAAAGTCGAGAGAAGAAAAATCCCTGTTTTCGGGCAGTCAGAAGAGCATTAAGCAATAAAGAGACGGATTGGATATCCGAATTAGTGTTCAGGGGACTTTTTAACAGGGCCAGGAAAAGCTTATTCGGCAGGTTATTGAAGAGGCCAACAATATGTTATTAATCAAGAACAATCTTATGGCGGTAAACGCCGCACGTCACTTAGGCAATAGTTACAACGCCCTGGCCTCGTCGGTTGAAAGGCTGTCGTCAGGTCTGAGCATCAACAGTGCGAAGGACAATGCGGCCGGCCTTGCCGTTCGCGAGCTGATTCGGGCCGACATCGCTGTTATCCAACAGGGTATTCGCAATGCACAGGAAGGAATTAGTATGCTGCAAACGATGGAAGGCGCAATGGCGACAATCGATGATGCCTTAGTGCGTATGCAGCAGTTGGCCGAGCAGGCGGCCACAGGGTCGTACTCTTCGGCTCAGAGAGCGATTATGGAAAACGAGTTTCAGGAAATGCGGTCGGAAATCGACCGTGTGGCCGAATCAACCGAGTTTAATGACATAAAGATGCTCGACAATTCCGCCACTGTTTCAATACACATCGGCAAACTTACGACCGACAACATCAGCATTACCGGCAGCAACGTAACCAGTGCATCGAGTGGTCTTAATATTACCGGCCTGACCATTTCCAACAAAACCAGCGCCAAAAGCGCAGTGACAACATTAGACAGCGCAATCAGCACCAAAGATACCGCCCGCGGCACGTTCGGTTACAAGATGAACCGTCTTGAAAACGCCATATCAGTGCTTAATATTCAGGCTGAGAACCTGCAGGCAGCCGAATCTCGAATTTCGGATGTCGACGTTGCTACGGAAATGGCCGAGATGACAAGAAACCAGGTGCTTGCACAGGTCGGTATCTCGATGTTAGCTCAGGCCAACACAATATCTCAAACAGCACTGAAACTTTTCAAGTAAAAAGCAGCGAGTTGAAAAAGCCGTATTTTAAACAGATTTAGCTTCCGGCACTTCATATCTGCACTTCGCGACGCTTCGAATCCTGTTCGGCTCCGGTCAGGGTTTCATAGAAACTATTGACTGTGGAGACCGATTTTGATAGATATTTAGACATGATCGTAAAAAGCTGGGATTATTTGATTGTTACCGCCTCAAATGAAACACAGGCAAAAAGTTACGAACATAAGCTGGCTACCAGGCAAGAGCTTGGACTGCTGCCTTATGTTCGAGATGTGATCGTTGTGCCCGATCCGGGCGGCAAGCGCATCGGCAGCGGCGGAAGCACAATCTGCTGTCTGCTCGAAGTGCTCAACCGGGAAATGAACCAGGGCAGTGGTCACAAGGGTACAGAGGCCTGTCAAAGCGTTCTCGAAAAACTTCGAATTTTGATTGTACATGCCGGTGGTGATTCCAGGCGATTGCCTGTATATAGTCCGTGCGGTAAGATATTCTTTCCTGTGCCGGGCGAAAGTGACTACTGCCTGCCCCTGACTTTGTTCGATCGGCAGTTGCCAACGTATTTGAAGCTTCCGGCTGCGGAGCCGGGGGGCGGCCAGGTAGTTATTACATCGGGTGACGTATTGCTGGGGTTCGATCCGGAGCAGGTGCGGTTTGCCAAGAAGGGTCTGACAGGTTTAGGCTGTTATGCATCTGTGGAGCAGGGGAAGAATCACGGAATATTCTGCCGGGGCGAGGGGAACCAGGTCAGGGTTTTTCTGCAGAAGCCTTCACCTGCCGAGCAGCAGGAGGCTGGCGCCATCGATCCATACGGCCAGGTGATTCTGGATATCGGGGTCATGAACTTTACGGCGGAAACTGCGGTGAAGCTGCTGAAAATTTTCGGTATGCAACACAATGCCGATGGCAGGTTGGAATTAGCCGGCAAGATGAGCCAGACGCTGTTCGAGTACGGGCTTGATTTCTATCGCGAGATATGCTGCGGTATGCGAAGTGAGGCAAGTTCGGCTAAATATATCAAATCTGTGCAACAGAGCGGCTCACTTTGGGACAGTGCGTCATTAGGCAGGTTGTTCGAATCGTTGTGCAGCATTCCATTTGGTGTTAATGTTCTGCCCCGGTGTGAATTCCTGCATTTTGGTACGAGCAGGCAGATAATCAGCAGCGGTAATATCCTGATGCAAAGGGATATAGGCTCAACTTCACTGAACACGTGCCTTAGCATCAACAACGAGATAATTAACGGCGGTGAAGTTGTTGGCACAAACGCCTGGGTGGAAGGTTGTAAGATAAGTTCGAGACTGACACTGGGCAGCGAAAATGTTATTGTGGGATTGGATGTTGGGGAGCCGACGTTTGTTCCATCGCAAATGTGCTTTGATGTTATTCCCGGCCGGGACCGTAACGGGAAGAAAGTCTGGTTTGTGCGCTGCTATAACATATACGATTCTTTCAAAGATTCCATCGGGCAAGGCGCTACTTTCTGTGGAATGCCTGTCCCTGAATGGCTTGAACTCGTGGGGGCTGAATACGAGGACTTCTGGGATGTTGATATACCAGACGAACAACGCAGCTTGTGGAATGCCAGGATTTTCCCCGCTGTTAATAAGCACAGCCGGTACAGAGATTGGATGTGGCTGTTCAATCCTACCGGGGCCAATGCAGAGGATTTTCGGGCATGGCGGGCTGCTGACCGCTATAGCTCGGCTGAAATCGCCACATTAACCGACCAGGAAGAGTTTGATAGAAGAAGAAGCCTGATTCGCGCAGATGAGATTCAAAAGTCATTACGAAAAATGTTCAGGGCAGACAGCGGATTCTCTGCGAGCGAATTAGCTCATATCCTTAAGAATTCCAGGGAGCAATCAATATGGATCGCCAACCTCCTTGCTGAAGCAAGGTGGCGTTACATCAATAGTAACGACAACAGTCTGGACTCAATGATTTTTCCCAGAGTCATTCATACAATTGGTACAGTTTTGTCAGGGCTTGGCGACAGTGATATGACAGTTGAAAAAGTTCTTCCGGACTTGCGTGAAAAGCTCACAGAGACCGAACAAGACTGGCTGGGCTCGGCGGGGCTGGGGCTGGATTCATCGGTGAAGCTAAGACAGTGGGCACAGCAGGCCCGAAGGCTTGCTTTTCAATCCCTAAGTAAGGTGATAATTTCGAGCGGTATTGACAGAACTCTTAGACCGCGGAATGCCCTGCGAAGTGATGAAATTGTCTGGGGAAGGGCACCGGCAAGGTTCGATACTGGCGGAGGCTGGACGGACACACCTCCTTACTCACTCGAACACGGCGGTTGTGTGATAGATACTGCTGTAAATTTAAATAGCCAGCCGCCAATTCAGGCTTATATGAAGGTGATAAAGGAGCCTGTTATCCACATCAGTTCGATTGATTCAGGCGCCCGGATTAAAATTACATCTCTCGAGGAACTGTTAGATTACCGTAAGGCGACCAGCGAATATGCTTTGGCCAAGGCGGCAATGGCATCTTCGGGGTTTTCACCCGAGACAGCCGACTGGCCGAAGGGTACAACGCTAAGGCAAATGCTGGATGAATTCGGCGGAGGCATTGAATTAACCACGTTAGCGGCAATCCCCAAAGGCAGCGGCCTGGGAACCTCGAGTATAATGGGGGCGGTCATACTTGCGGTGATTCAGAGGGCCTTGGGAAGGACTTTAACACATAAGGAGCTGTTCCATTCGGTTTTATGTCTGGAGCAATCGCTGACAACAGGTGGAGGCTGGCAGGACCAAATCGGCGGTGCGGTAGGGGGGGCAAAGATTGTTACGGCCGAGCCGGGACTTGTTCCAGATGCAAGAATTCACTTTTTACCTGCCGATGTACTCGACCCTAAAATGAACAACAAACAAACTTTGTTATACTACACGGGCATTACCCGGCTGGCAAAAGACATTCTTGGCCAGGTGGTGGGGCGGTATCTGGACAGAGACCGAAAAACATTATTCACGTTAAGGCAGATTCACTCATTGGCCCGGCAGGTGGCAGAAGCAATGTCCCGGAAGGACATACGCGCCTTCGGGCAATTGGTCAGCGAAGCCTGGGAGCTTAACAAGCAGCTTGATCCCAATTCCACAAATGACGAAGTAGAAAAATTATTTTCAAGAATCCAACCGTATATTTTCGGAGCAAAACTCCTCGGCGCCGGGGGAGGAGGATTTTTGCTAATGGTCTGCAAATCGCCGGAAGATGCCGGGAAAGTCAGGATAATGCTGGATGTCGAACCAGCCAACGAACGGGCCCGGTTTTTTAACTACGACATCAATCCGGAGGGCCTTGTTGTGACGGTATGCTAAACGCGAAAGGACTTTACCGGCAATTCTACGCTTACCATTTAGATAAAGCGAAAAATGGTTGTGGAGTATTATTATTTTCTCAATAAAAGGATTAAGGCTTATGGAACGCTATGGCATGGTGATTAAAGTAAGGTCGGATAAACTCGAAGAATATAAAAAACTACACTCGAAGGTCTGGCCGGAAGTCTTGGACATGATAAAAAAGTGCAATATACGTAATTACTCCATTTACCACAAAGACGGATATTTATTCAGCTATTTCGAATACGAAGGGAAAAATTTCCAGGCCGACATGAAAAAAATGGCGGCAGACCCGATGACTCAAAAATGGTGGGACGTCTGCAAGCCGCTTCTGAAGCCGCTTGAAACCAGAACTGGGGGCCAGTGGTGGGCTAATATGGAAGAGGTGTTCCACTGCGACTAATTGATTTGTGTTTCCAAACGATTTTTTTATCGGAAGCCGCCGGATTTCCCTGTTTATTTTGACGCACAGCATTTTCAGAAACTACCTTATAAAACGGGACCAAAGATACATCGACTTAAACAGACTTCCAAAAGCGAAATATGGTAAAAAAAATACACATTCCGGACTTTCTTCTTGACTTGCTTATCTTAAAAGTATATAATGTCATTGTGGAGTATTTTCAAGGAAGGGAAGTGCTATGGAAGTTTTGCTGCATTTCCTGCCACATATTCTCATGAGTGGATTTCTGTATCGGCGTTTAATCCTGGGCAAGGTATGAGCGCTGGACAGTTTTGACAGTACGCTCGAATTGGTAAGCAGGTTTTGTGCAGGGATATTGGTACGTCCCGATATGGCACAGGAATAAAGCTTATCAACTGTTGGCCTTTGAAAAAATCATATGGCTTGTGGATGACAGTTTATCGAAAATCAAATTAGAGCAGTAAAATGGCAAAAAAGACAGTTGGACAAATATTCAATAAGTTTTGTCTCCTGATACCGTTTTCGATTGCCTTATCCGGTATGGCCGTTTTAGTTTACCAAATCTGTCTTTGGGCAACGCGGGGACACTGGAAACCTCTCGGTTCAAGAGTGATACTGGATATAATTCTGCCAACCAGCTTTTTCCAGTGGATCGAAAATCCCGGCTCATCGTTAATTTTAAACAAAATTATATCTCCTTTTTTCAACTTCCCGCTTTCTTTGTTTCTGATGGTTTTTGGTCTGGTGGTTCTCCTGTTCGCATTTAAGGTTTTTGATTTATCTTCAAAGCCCGAAAAGAACAATTCTCGTTTCCAGGAGAATATGAATCCTGTCCTGGCAAGCCAACATTACCCGGGGCTTCTCAAAGTCCTTTCCAGCCAAAACGGGCACAATTCGAATGTGATAGTAAATAAATATCCGGACATACCTTCATAACCACAGCGACAAGAAAATAGAGCTCTCCAGCTTTATTAAACACAAAGGCCTACAATTTCGCGTCATTACCGCAGAGGCAAAATGTGTTTGTAAGTTATCTAAAGTGCCCTATAGCAAGGTGCTTATCATGTCAGATTATATTTCAACAAACAGATAAACCTTTACCCTTGACTTGATAATACGTCAGCCGTAATATTAATCAGGTTTGTGAACGCGAGGAAATATTATATTTTGTAGTGAGAGACATTGGAGTGCTTTGGAACTCGCTGAACGGCAAATGAGGGCTGATATGGAGATGAGAAAAATGAGGAATATGAGAAAAAATTACATAGTTTTATTGATTCCCGTTGTCGGCTGCATATTGCTCTTGCAGTTAGGCTGTCAGGAGCAGATTAAACCGGAGAAAGCTGAAACCTCAGTCAGGAGCGATAAAGGCGCCCCGAAAATTTCATTTGAGAATACAATTAGCAATTTTGGACAAATCGGCGTAACGTCAGGTAAGAAGGTTGCCGAGTTTAAGTTTACAAACACCGGAGACAGCTTGTTGAAAATCACGGAAGTTGAGAAATGCTGTGACGTTGTCCCCGTTCTGGATAAAACAGAATTTGCTCCGGGCCAAAGCGGTGTTTTGAAGGCAGAATTTCAATCGAACCAAAAGCCCGGCCTGATGAGTCTTATCCTGTACATCAGAAGCAACGACACTACAAAGCCCAGGCTTGCACTGACTATTAAGGCCATGGTTGTATCGAAAGTCAGCTACGCACCGAAGAATTTGAAGCTTTTCCTTGAGGAGGAGAATGCCGGCTGTCCGAAGATTGTGCTTAGCAGTATCGACAATCAGCCCTTTTCGATAAGGCGGTTTACCTCGACCGGCGATAGTATAACCGCCGATATTGATAGTTCGGTTGGAGCGACAAAATTCGTACTATCGCCGAAAGTTGATATGGAGAAACTGAATGAGAATCCTAAAGGACGTATCAATATCAGCCTGACTCATCCGGAAGAGAAGGCGATTGAAATTCTCTTTGACATGGTACCTAAATTTTCAATCAGCCCGTCGTCGATTTTTATTGTTAACGCAGTACCGCAAAAACCGATAGTCAGGAAAGTATCCGTTCTTAACAACTATGGTGGTGCCTTTGAGATTGAATCTTTTTCGTCGCAGAATAACACGGTCAACATTCTCCGGCAGGAGACAATCAGCAGCGGTTATCAGCTCGATGTTCAAATAACACCCTCGCCTTCCGAGGGTAAAAGTATTTTCTCAGAAGCGCTAATGATAAAGATAAAAGGCGGTGATGAGTTAATAGTCATCTGTCAGGGATTCTATGCAGAAAGGGGCTGACAAACACAATAAAGGTCAGCTATTAAAATCCGTATTCCGGGAAAAATCACACTTAACGGAGGTGAACATAATGAAAACAAGACTTTTTTTATCGCTTTTTGCTATTTCCTTTGTTGCCCGCGCAGCAGGCATTTCACTCGCCGAGGAAACTCGAAAGGATTTCTCGCCCGCGCCGGATGAGCAGCAACTGCCCAAAGCGATGCACTCAGCAATGAAAGAGCTGCCTTACATAACCACAGGGCAAGAGAGCGCTCATTTAAGAGGCAACGATAACAGGGTCTTACAGGCGGCTGTCGATTATATTGCAGGTCTCGGAGGCGGGGTAGTTGAAATCAAAGAGGGAGAATATGTGATGTATGATTCACTGCATCTGCGCCGCAATGTAACAGTCAGGGGTAGAAAGGGCAGAACCATCTTACGAAAGGCCCAGGGGGCCGTATCCGCTCTGGCTCTTGATGGTGACTTTGGTGAGCAGCAAATCACATTGAAAAATCCAAAGGGCTTTGAAGTTGGTTACGGTGTTGCTGTTTGGGACGAAAAGTCAGGGGGATTTCACACAACTGTTGCACGTATCACGGGTCGAAACGATAACACTTTTTCAATTGACAAGCCTCTGATGGCGGACTGCATGGTACATAACAAAGCCAGGGCGGCCACAGTTTTTCCGGTAGTCAGCGGCTATCATATAGAAGGGGCGCGAGTTGAAAATCTTATAATTGACGGCAATAAAAGCTCCAATGTTCACCTGAACGGCTGCCGGGGGGCCGGGATTTTTCTATATCGAGCTTTTGGGACGGCCATCAGGGACTGTATCGTACGGAACTACAATGGGGACGGAATCAGTTTCCAGCAATCAAATGATGTCTCAGTGGCCGGCTGTATTTGTGAGAATAATACCTATCTGGGCATACATCCGGGCAGCGGGTCGCAGCGCCCGCACATCAGCAATTGTGTTGCGCGCGGTAACGGAACTGACGGTTTGTTTTTGTGCTGGCGTGTTCGGCACGGATTATTCGAAGATAATATTCTTGAAGGTAACGGACAATTCGGCATTTCCATCGGGCACAAAGATTCGGACAATCTTATTCGCCGCAACATTGTACGTTCGAACGGCCGGGACGGAATCTTTTTCCGCAATGAAACGCTGGGAATGGCCGCTCATCGCAATCGGCTCGAAGAAAATATCATCGAGAACAATGGGACAGACGGACATGCAGCGGGTATTCGTATTCGAGGGCAGACCAATAATCTGGTTTTCAAGAACAATATTATTCACGATACCCGGGAAGATAAGCTGCAAAGTCAAACAGTCGGCATTCGTATCGAAGAGCAAGTCGGGCAGGTAATTCTCGAAGGCAATAAGATAAAGGCCAAAACGGCGGTTGAGGACAAACGAGTATCAAAAGAAAGATAGAGCCAGATTATCACCTCACAGAAGCAGAATACTTCATTTTTTACACAAATGCGGTCTTAGTTAAAGGCCCCGTGGGAATAAACATGTGAGCGGATTTTTTATTTCTTAGTGACTGAACCTGCACTAATTTAATTTCCAATCGTATAATAATTTAGAGGGTGGGACGATGCGGGCCGGGCTGTAATCACCCTCCTCTCGGCCCGCTTTTTTATTGGCCCAAACGGTAGGGGGGTATCTACAGTAAAGCAATAATATTTCAATTCGTTTGAGGGGTCATCTAACACTATTATTATTTTTATTCTGATATGACCACGCTCGTTTCTTTATTAAACGGCTTATGGTGAGTGATTTTTATGCAGGATTTGACTCTGTAAAGGCGACTCAATTGATTTTATTGTATTACTACAATTGAGTACAAGAGAATTTCACCGACCTTCTAAAAGACCCGCTGACATTACCGCTTACGGAACCGGTTCCGAGTAGGTGTCGGGTTGAAACTCAAGTACCAAAGAGGTCTCGAAGCCTGCGGGATTTTCCGTTAATCCTGAGCGATTAAAGACCAGATCAACACTGCCGAGTAAGGTCATTGGGTCTTCTCCGTAGTTTATTATTGAGCCGTTGACCGTTCCGCCGGCATTTCCGAAAAATTCGATCCCGCTTGCGGCAATGACGCCGTTAATAGTATTGAAACTTCCCCCGAAGGAAGCGTCAAATCCGGGAGCCAGCAGGAATGTCCCCGTTTCTTCTCTGATATTGCCAAATGTAGCATCGAGTTGAGATACGCTGCTGCTGTCCACGTTTCCGCGAAATATAAGCTGATTGTCGACAGATGGATAAGCCAGGTCACCGTCACCTATAACGATGCCGATAATGTCGGTGTTACCTGTGAATGTGACAATATTGGGGGTTTCGATAAATACTATCCCTTTGAGCGTTACATGACCCGAGAAATGAGGATTTGTATCCGCGGGGATTCGAATGTTCTCAAGCGTCATGTCGGTGGTCGTGTCGGTCGCCGGATCAAAATTATTAACAACGTAATGCTCAAAGGCAGCCGGATCCGGAATGGGGAAATCTATTGAGTCCACGTCGATGGTAACATGGTTATCGATGGCAGCCTGGCCGGTTTCGCCGCCTATGGAACTTGAATTACTGACACTTGGATTGGCAAAAGGATTGGAGATGCTGACATCACCGGCTATCGTGGAACTACCCTTCAATGAAAGTGCGTCGTTATTGTTCGTACTTTCGATATATACATCTGCTTCTATACTCTCATTGAGGCCATCTACGTCGGTACTACCCTGCAAATGTAGAGGCCCTTTGGTTGCAATTCCATAATCGAAAATAGGATATTTGTTCGGTGCGATATTATAATTCACTCTTATTGTGCGCATTATTTGATTACTTCTGCCGATTACGTCCATCTGCAGCATATTATTATTAAGCTGTTTGATGGTAGCTTCAAAATTCATATTGTCGGCTGTTGCCAGCATGACTGGCGGAATAGTTATTGTTGAACTGCTGTAACTTGCGCTTATGTTTGTGATGCTGTTGTCGGCCAGATCGTTTTGGAGGCTGCTGAATACTGTACCCAGATAGTTGGATGGAGGTGTCGAATTTGGTATTGTAATACGATCCATCCAGTATCGCATTGCTTCTAATCCGGAATGGGCGGCAGATAGAGTTGAATTGAGCTTATGCTGATTTGAAGCGAGCTGGACGTTTGTGCCGGACATTGTGGTCATCATGACTGCTAAAGTGGAAAAGATAAGCACGAAGATCATAGATACGATTAAGACAGCGCCACGGCAAAACAGCCTTTCCGATCTCTTTCTTGTGGGTGTCATTTTTTCTCCCCCCGGAAAACACCCTATATTAAGAGATTTTTTAATTACTTCTCCGACCTAATTAAATTATAAGAAATGTTTGGTACCAATGCTAATGCACTGAGCTAATTAACGTTGAAAAACAAGCTTAATATATTGTAGTCCGATAAGCATCGCCGTCTGCACAATTCTATAGCTTTTAATTGCAGATATCAAAGTTGGCATTCGGAAGTTCATATTCTATATTTAAGAAACAGGAATCGAGGAGAGATATTCTGTTACTCTTGGCCGGGCAGGCTTTAAGGATTATGAGAACCTGCCGACTTTAATTTTATCATCGAAGGCAATATCTGGAATATACCGATGTCAGTGGGTCTGTTGGAAGGTCGGTGAAATTCTCGTGAACTCAATCGAGTCTTTTACTCTGGCCCTATCACCCCAGTAGGAATATCCGGCAAAATGATAGTTATTAATCACTTCGTCATTGCGGATGTTAGTAAGATAGAGATAAACCGGCATCATCCTGCTAAACGCCATATCTCGTAATATGAAGTTTTCAATGTCGCCCCAGCTCGGGTCAAAAGGGATCCATCCATAGTCCTGCAGAAAGACCTCCGCCCAGTTATGTTTCGCAGACATATCATCGAATCGCACCGTATAGCCTGCAGCGAATCTGGCAGGGATGTTTTTTGCCCTGCAAAGAGCAACGAATAAATCGGTGTACTCGGTACAGTCACCTTTTTTCCATTGCAGGGCTTTGACGGCACCCCAGTCTTTTCCGTTGTGTGCCGTGTACTCCATATTTTCAATAACATAGTTATATATATTTTTCACTATGTCTATCTGTGTTTGACCATCTATGCTTTCGGCGATTTGTCGTATCTCGGCATGGTCTTTTTCTATATATTTTTCATGTTTTAGAAAATCCCCGAATCCCGCCTCTTCGTCACCGGTGTTTTCGGCTCTTTCTCTTGCCGTCAGAAGGTCATACCTCAGCAATTCGGCCCTAATATTTATTTCCACCTTCTCTTGCCTGTCGGGCTTAATAAATACAAATTCCGCATAACGGTTGCCATTTTTATTGAAAATCCTTGATGGCCTCGGAGAGTACTTTATACCCAAAATATTTTGTCTGCCGGGTATCGTCTCCGGCAGTATGACAACGAAGCTTATCCTGAAAGTGTCTCCGGGTACGGAGAAATCATAAGATAAGTCCAGCTCCACCGTATTACTTTGGATTGTCTTGCTCTGTGGTCTATGCTGGTATTGCCTTTTTTGCCGAATCATGGATCGTGCGATCAGGTCTTCGTGAGCAATAGAAGTAATCAGCAGCAAGACCAGAGATAATTTTCTCAACTCCATCGGATGTTCCAAGAGGATAATCAGCATCAATTAGCAGATAAATTACATAACGCCAGACAAAATACAGCCAAGATGCTGTCTATGCAGCCCCATACGGCATTCTTAATCAAGCAGTACACTTTCTTTTAGCTTCGAACATTTGCTTACTTATCAATCGTAATCAGTGTCTATACGGCCTTTATGGTCGGGAAGTTCATATCCATCTGTCAATAACCATATATAACGGCCTTCCAATCCGGCCCGGCGATGCTAAGCCGTAGCAGGCCGGTCATTCAGCGTCGGGCTGATTATATGTCGGAGAACTGAAAAGTACATCAAAAACAACTCAAATCTTCATTTAAACCTTTATAGCAATTATCGAGTTCTTCGTCCTATAAGCGGCCAAAATCCTGTCCTATGAGTCACTTGCAGGCAAAAAATTCAAAAAAACAGGCCCAAGGACACCGAAAAGGCATCTTGCTCAGGTTCTGCTGCAAAGAGGAAATTAATAATTCTTTACGTTGAGTGAGAAGGAAAGTACCTGCCTGTTTGGGTCGATATGTTCATACTGGCTAACCAGTTAAATCTCATATCCGGGGGGATTGGAGTTTGATCGAATGATTATCGATAACAGCAATTTGCTGACGAAACGATGTGGTCGAGACATAGTGCATAGATGGGAGTTAAACCCTCTTATCGGCATTAATGACCTGGATTTTAATTGTGCCGACATACACAATGCCGGAGTAGTTTACTTCCAGGGTGAAGTTCTTCTTCTGGTAACCATCGAATATCCTACCGGTCATCAAGGTATCCATCTGGCCCGGCCAACTTCTGAGGGAATTTACAAAGTGGAAAGTAATCCATTTTTGCATCAGTCCGAAGAGCCTAAGTACAAGCGCCATGAATCGAGAGGGGTTCTCGACGGGCGTGTGACATTTCTCGACGGCGTCTATTACATCCTTTACAACGCATTCGGCGATTACGGTTACAGACTGGCACTCGCACGGACAGAAGATTTCGGTACTGTCGAACGTATTGGATTAATCTCGGAGCCTGACACAAAGGCCGGGGTGTTATTTCCTGCTAAAATAAAAGGACGGTACGCCAGGCTGGAAAGGCCCAGCGACGGCAGTATATGGGCAACCTACAGCGACGACCTTTTACACTGGGGCGGCTCAGAGCTGGTCATTTCTCCGAGAGGTGGTTTTTGGGACGAGAGCCGAGTTGGAGCAGGAGCTACTCCGATGGAAATCGAGCAGGGCTGGCTCGTGCTCTACTACGGAGCAAAAGACACTCCAGCCGGTCCCATCTACCGGATCGGTGCTGTTATCCTCAACAGGCAAGAGCCAACCGAAGTCATCGGAAGGACCAATATGCCCATTCTATCACCTCGTGAGAACTACGAAAGAATCGGTGACGTGCCAAACCTTGTCTTTCCAACCGGTGCTTTTGTCGATAATGACGACTGTTTGAAAATCTTCTACGGTGCAGCGAACAGTTGTATTTGTATCGGTATAACAACAATTGAGAAAATCGTGGAAAATTGTTTAGAAAGTCAAGTGGAGTATTAAATGAAAAAGACCAGGTGCCCGGCAGGTGATCTTTTGCATCGCTGGGAGGGCAATCCCGCGATCACAATGGAGGACATTCCTTTCCGCGCCAACACGGTATTCAACGGTGCTCCCATCGTGGCTGAAGACGGAGTTTATCTTCTGCTTCGTATCGAAGGTCAGCACGGCTACTCATTTTTTGCTCTGGCAAGAAGCACAGACGGCTTTAATTTTACCATTGATGAAAAACCCGTTATGCTGCCCGCAAAAGAGGGGCCTTTTGCCTTGTACGAGACAAAGGGAATCGAAGACCCCAGGGTGACCATTATCGAAGATACCTGCTACGTTGTCTATACCGCCGTGGGAGACTGCGGGCCACGCATCGCTTTAGCTAAAACAACCGACTACGTTAACTATGAACGTATAGCACTGATTTCCGAACCGGGAAACAAGGACGGCCTGCTCTTTCCAGGAAAAATAAGGGGAAGATACGCAAGATTCGACAGGCCAATCGGGCTCGGTAAAGGATGCATCTGGGTCTCCTATTCACCCGATCTTACAAACTGGGGATGTTCAGAACAGGTAATCGGACCTCATGAAGGTTATTGGGACGAATTCAGAGTCGGGGCTTCGGTTACTCCGATAGAAACTGAAGAGGGCTGGCTCGAGATTTATCATGGAGTAAAAATGACAACCTCCGGCCCGATTTACAGAATCGGCGCGGTACTTCTTGACCTGGATTACCCATCAAAAGTCATAAAACGCAGCAGCCGGCCAATCCTTTCGCCGAGAGAAGAATATGAGCGTATCGGGGACATCGGAAACGTCTGTTTTGCATGCGGAGCGGTCATTGCCGATGACGGTGAAATGAAAATCTACTATGGAGCAGCGGACACTTCGATCTGTGTGGCCACATGCACACTCGAACAAATCTTAACAGAAGCATTCTGATATTAGCAGCAGCACATCAAGAGCTTTGATATCTCCGGAAGATTATTCCGGAATTTTCCGGAAAATTTCCGTTTGAGGACACCTGCGATTTTAAACGTATAAAAACAACACTTTGACCGGTACCGGATTACAGAGTAGAATGGCATATAGTATTCGGAAACAGTAAATATGATTTAAGTTAAAGGAGTTTTGACAAATGGAGCATGAAGTCCTTTATCGTCCCTCTTATTCTTTGCTGAAGATAAGACTCAGACAAGGAGAAGCTGTCAGTGCCGAAGCAGGAGCAATGGTCAGTATGTCAAGCTGTATAGAAATCAAGACCGCCGCCAAAGGAGGCATATTCGGCGCATTAAAAAGAAGCGTATTAGGAGGGGAAAGTTTCTTTGTGAATACTTTTATGGCAGCCGACTCCGGAGAAATAACCTTTGCACCAACGCTTCCGGGCGATATCCACGCACTGGAGCTGAAAGGGCAAAGTTTTTACGCACAATCAGGAGCTTACATTGCGTCTTCGCCGGACATCCAGGTAGATACCAAATGGGGCGGTGCCAGGACATTTTTCTCAAGAGAGGGTTTGTTTCTTCTGAAGATGAACGGCACCGGTAACGTGTTTTTATCGAGTTATGGAGCTATTCACGAGATCGATCTCGAAGCCGGCCGGAAATATATCGTAGATACCGGCCACATGGTGGCATTTGCCGAAGGGGTGGGATATCATGTGAAAAGAGTAGGGGGGTTGAAATCAACTCTTTTCAGCGGCGAGGGCCTGGTCTGCGAGCTGACCGGACCGGGAAAGATTTTCATACAAACCAGAAGCGCCGATGCCTTTCTGGCCTGGTTGCTTCCTCAAATTCCAAAGAAAGAATAGACCAGCGAAAGTAACTACTTTAACAGGTTTTGTTAAGACACTCATAGAACCCATGACATCATATCTGAGCACACCAAGGGCTTGCGGGCAAAAATACCTAAACCCTGCATCCGGATCGATTATTAATTCTATTTCCAGTGGGTAAAAATCTGAACCCGCTCATGAAACTTATCGAAATCCATCTCACCTTTTGAATAAGCATCGATGTCGGATTTTTTTGCGCGAATCGTCAGAGCAGTCGGAGCAAAAGATTGTATGGGAACCGCTTTAGCACTGCCAGTGGCAGGAATCCATTTACCATCTCTGAGAATCCACTTAACCCTGTTGCTTCTTTGGGCCGCCATACGACTTAAAGAGGCAGGCATGCCGAATTTCCCGATTACTGTAAGAATAACCAGATCATCCGTCTTAAGGGCCTGGATGTTTGCTGCATGTTTCAGGGTCTCGACGAGATTCTTCTTCAAAACTTCGACCTTTCCTGGTTCGTACACTTGCTCTAAGCGCCTCTGTCTGTCTCCTCTATGGAGACGCGTGGGAGCATAGAGTTCCAGCTCCGCTCTTTTCCAGATCGAGTCAACTTGTTCTTTTGGTTCATTTGGCTCTCTTTCTTGGGGAGTCTCGGTTGTACCAGTCAAAACAAAGTTCACTTCCATGAAGAAAAGGGCTCCATATCCGTCCAGAAAAATAACTTCCGTCACACGGCTGCCCCTTCCGAAGAAATCATCCATTACTTTGAGCACTCCACCGAGCATTTGAGGCTTCTTGAGTACTCTATCGAAAATGTGCGACATGATTGTAATATCCCGTTCTATTTCGAGGTGATCTGCCATCTTGATCTCTGTAGAAGGGATGATATAGACATTCCGGCCGGTCATTGGTAGTGATCTGGAAAGGTTATATGGTGCCATCTCCATCTCCATCATCATCTCATACCCATATTCATCTTCTTCCATCATCTCACCATATGGCGCCATTGACGCCTCCGCAACAGGTCCTGCTCCTGAGAAAGTTTCGACAGTACCTGCTTGTGCAGGACGTTCTGCTGCTGGCTGGGACGGTCTTTGGGCTGGCGTTAAGTTAATGATTAGCAAGCTCATAACCGCAGCGACCATGAATTTACGTACTAAAGAGTTCATTTTTTTCTCCTTTCATAAAATTGATTTACACTTTCGAGTCTATCAAGTTCGAAGATTCCAGACTCCACAAGAAGCATTATTTATTGTTGATTATCAGGCCGCACTAAATTTTGGGCTGCAAGGCTTACTAAACCATTTTCAAAATGATTCTTGTCCTGCAAACGATCGGATTCCATACGCTCGAATGCCATTCTAATCTGATAGTGATCTACTGTACGGGCGGCTTCGATTAACTGTATCAAATCCGCCAAACGCTGGTCCGTAACCGCTCGGGATGCGGCCAAAGTCTGCACGGCAAACTCACTTATATTCTGATGTAACTGTCGGGTGAGTTCGTCTTTAAGCCGCACATAGTGGCGTTCCAGAGCTAATTCACGGTCACGGCTTACCTGCTCAAGCAGGCTCTTATGAATCGTTTGTTCAAGAGACGATTTCAATGAGGTTTCGATAGCGGTTTGAAGCTGCCTTACATCAGGAGGCCGAGGGGATAAAAGCCTGCCTGCGGAATAACCAACAGCGATAAGCAGAACCGCCGCGACGGCCAGTTTTGAAATTTTACTTTGCACGAAGGTCCTCCAGGTCAATGGCAGCCTAATTTGCTTACCTTGATTGCTGGAAGTGATCGCCTTTGCCATTTTTTCTTCCCGTGGTTTCATACCCATATCAACCTTCCCGGCAAATTCCCTAAGCAGCCTTTTCTCATCTTTCAATACCTGCATGTATTGCCTGCACTTCGAACATACTGCTATATGTTCATTCAATACCTCACAGTCCTCCTGGCTAAGGGTGCCAAGAATGTAATCTAATATCTTGTCCTGCATTTTCTCACAATCTTCACTCATATCACATCTCCTTGCTTAATTAAAAGCCTGTGTAATTCTTTTGTCGCGGTCTTCAGCCTTTGATAAACTCCTGAAGGGGACAGGTTCAATTTTTCCGCGACTTCCCTGACACTCTCACTGCCGAAGTAGTACATTACAAGCGGCAATCTGCTTTCCTCCGGCAGTTTTTCTATGGCCTGTTGTAAGCCTTCATACTGAATTAACATTTGTTCCTGTGGTTTTGATTTCTGAGTTATCACTTTATTGGCTCTCTTTTTCCCGCGAATAAGACTTATACAATGATTCCGGGCAATCTTAATAATCCATGAACCAAACTGCGAAGAATCACGCAAATCCTTTATGTTCAGCAGGCCTTTTAGCATTGTCTCCTGGGCAACATCTTCGGCATCGTGAATACTTCCAAGCATGCCCAGGCACACTATAAAGACAGACTTATAGTATTTTTTTGCAAGCACCGCATACGCACCATTATCTCCCGTACGAGAAGCATCGACTAAGTTTTCATCAGATTGTTCGCTCAATAAAAGCTCCTCAATCTCTTACTACAACAAGGACGCAAAAGAGCAGAAAATTTACACCGAAAAGTATAATTTTTTTCAAATTTTCTGTGTTGGGCCTGAATTGGCAAATAGTTTTTCAGAGAGCTGCATATTATCGTGATTGCCCATGAGCTTTCATCTTAAAACAAATGACACACTATTTAAATAGCAAACTCATCTTAAGAAATGTCCATACCACCCTCCGGCCGCTCGGCTTCATGGTGAAGATGGTGAGAAAGAAAGGGTGTTTTTTTATCGTGCAAGGAAGCAATTTTTCAAAGGCACTATTCGACCAGACCCAGAAATCTGAGAACATAGGGCCCGAGAATCAGCAGTGCAATTACTACAGAGCCACAGGAGGAAATGAGCACCGCTCCGGCCGCAACATCTTTGGCCTTTTCAACGAGTGGATGAAATTCGGGGGATGCCACATCGGCCAAAAATTCAAACGCCGTATTCAATGCCTCTGCCGTCCAGACAGTCATTATCGCAATGACCATCCAGCACCACTCACCGGACGAAAGGTGAAAGAAAGCGGCTGCGACAAGTACAAGAAAAGACGCGGTGGCATGGAGCCAGGCATTGTGCTGGGACTTGACCATCAGGATGATGCCCTGGATTGCATACCTGAAGCTTTTTATCCTCCCTGTAATTGAGAAACGTTCCGAAGACGGCCTATGATAAATATGTTCGGTTAAACCCTGCTTGTCCATTTTCGTCAGCCTTCCTTTTGCGAGCTATTCGTAACTACTATTAGTGTCATATCGGCATAAATATGTCTCAAATCAAGCAGAAATTATGGTTTAGCATTTGAGAGAAAAGACTTGGTTTCAGAAAATATTGCTTCATCCGGTTAATGGCTCGGTGCTCCGAACAGATCGGGGCCCCGAACGATTTTTCTCGGTCATTGGGATCGCATATTCACCTACCCATTACTCGGGAGAACCAAAATATTATTTAACACCATCTGACAGCTCAATTCAGGCGGCATAAATAGCTTGCTCAACTGCGGCTGAGTTTGTTATAATTACAGCAGATTAGTATATAAGCGAAATTCGCAATTTTGAAAGGAAAGGTGAACTTCATGCCCAAGCGAAACGGCTTTACTCTCATAGAACTTCTGGTCGTTATAGCCATTATTGCGTTATTGATGGCGATATTGATGCCGGCACTACAGCGTGTAAAGGAACAGGCAAGGGGAGTTGCCTGTCAGTCGAACCTAAAGCAATGGGGTACTATCTTTGCTTTGTACACTGACGACAACAACGGGTTCTTTCCCAGGCGAACAAGCGGTACGGGGCGTTGGATAAATGTCATGTACGACTACTACTTTCGGGACGACAAGATACGCGTCTGCCCGATGGCGTTAAAAATCGCCAATCCCATTTACCCGCCCGGAGGAACCGGCACACTTGGAGTAGGTGGCAATACATTTATATCCTGGGGCAAGGTCGGTGTGACTGGTTCACGGCCGGCTGGTACATACGAGCCGGCAGGAACATGGGGCAGCTATGGAATCAACCACTGGCTCTATGTGGCCGCCGAAGACCCTCTTTACGGCCAGGCCGCAAAATACTACTGGGGAACAGTCAATGTCAGGGGGGGCAACAACATTCCATTGTTTCTGGACTGCTGGTTTTGGTGCGCCGGGCCCGAGAATGACGATACACCACCCAGCTATGACGGCGAACGGTTTGATCCGCATACGAATTCCATGAACCGGTTCTGCATCAATCGACATCAACAGGGCGTAAACAGCGTCTTTCTGGACTATTCGGCCAGGAAGGTTTGGCTCAAAGACTTGTGGCACGTCAAATGGGCCAGGAACTTTGATATCAGTGCTCCCTGTCCCAACTGGCAAACAGAAGCACCCTGGATGGCACAATTCAGGGGGCATTGAAAACAACGCCTGTACAAAGGCAAAGATAGAAGGCCTAATTAGGCCAAGCTGCATTGATAACTAAATGAAGGTCTGACTGTCCACAGGCAGCACAGATAATATTTACCTGCTGGAAGGTCTCTTATCTTCGGTACTTCTCTTACCTCTGTTTTTAATTTCCTTTATCTGCGGCCCTTTTGATTCAGGCCTCGATTGAGTGCCTTCTTTTTTCTGACTACCGCCTTTAATAAGAGAAAGGGCTTTAACACATGCAGCTTTTGTAGTTCGATCACGATGCCTGAGTCCCTGCTCGAGAACATCAAAAGCCATTTTCTTCATCCTGCCCTTCATACTCCGCAGTCCGTAGGCCGCCGCTTTCTTTGTTGTCCTCGTGTAGTTGCCCGTTAACGTCTCTGTGAGTATAGCCAGGCCATCTTCCTGCATCCAGGACAGATTAAAAGCCGCCAGCCTGGCAGTTGAAATTTCATTGGAGCACAACTTCCGTGTAAGCTGCCTTAGCTGTTCGACAGCAGCCTCGTCTCTTTCCTTCTCAGAAGATTTTTTTTCATCCGGCTTCATATCATCTCTTTCAAATAATGTTAACTATAATCTAATGTTTCTGATTACGCCAGTTGAAAAACCGCTTCGAATCAGTTATTTGAAATAAGCGTACTGCCGGAAGGCTCTATTGAAAGGTCAATCGTGAGGAGAATTGATGGATTCGATGAAAGCCTTACATAAAGAGAGAAATGATACCAGGCAACATTGATTAAAAATTTCGGTCCTCTTCTATAATCTGAACATCTTTAACCAGGAAAGGGCGAATGTCGCTGCTAAAGACGATGGGAACTTCTTCCCCTCTGACCTTATGATTAGTGATATGTAATTCCGCAAATGTCATTCGAATAACAGGGTCTTTGTTTGCCACTGCGGGGTATAATATATATTGCTGCAACCACAAGTACTAAAGCGACTAAAAGTTTCCACGTCTTCATAACCGCCCCTGCCTTTCCGATTCTTGATTTATCCTGTGGCTACCCTTCTTATAAAACCACTTTCCAGGGAATACTGATACTGCTCCGGGGGAATTTTCAAGCCCTTTGTCTCTATAAATATATCGGCCAAAAACAGACCTGAATGGAGTTAAAAGTTCACTATGAGATCGTGATACTTACCAACAAATGATTTGAGAAAGTTGGAAGAAGGGCATTTTTCAGGTTAAAATCCTGTGTTACCACCGGTCAGGTTACTGCCTTTAAGTATGTAGAGTGAGAACTATATAGATTGCGGTTGTTTTTGTAGAGTAAACAATGAAGGTGACCATCGAACAACTTTTTTAATTTTATCGGTAACGTTAGTGCAGAACTGCGCACTATATTATTGAAAGCAATGAAAAATATGCGTATGCACCCAGTCTTCATTGAACAGGTTGAGCGGCTTCGGCGGCTTGTAGTCGGAATGGGGCTGGGGGCAGAAGAAGGTGAAGATGTATTGCAGGATGTGTACCTTGAGGCGATACGCCGGCCACCGAAATACTGCGGCGCTGAAGAGATCGGGCGGTGGCTGATTCGGGTAACAGTAAACAGGTGCCTGTTGGAATTCCGGCAGAGAGGGCGTTATCAGCGAGCCGCAGTCGGGGTTTTACAGCAGTGGACCGAAATGAAGAACGCCCCTCTGGCACCGGATAAGCAGGCGATTCGTACCGAGGAGATAGAAGCGATGAGACAGTGCCTGTCCGAAATGAACGAATCGCTCCAGGTACCATTAGTGATGAAATATTTCTGTGAACTGAATTCGAATGAAATTGGTGAAATTTTAGAACTAAAGCCGGGAACCGTCCGCAAGCGGCTCTGCAAAGGACGGATAATCCTGGCCCAGACTCTGCTTCGAAAAGGAATAAAGCCGTGAAGGAAAATATCTGTCAGGACATCTCTTATGAAACGTTAGTGGCTTATGCAGATAACGAATTGCCGCCGGCCGAAGCGGAGAAGATAGCAGGACATATAGCCAGTTGCGATAGCTGTCAGGAGATGTTGAGCGCGCTGCAGAGGTCGCTGCAGGTAACGCAAGTAATCTGGCAAAGCGCTGAAGCCCGGTGGCCAAAAAAACGTTCATTCAAAAAGCCCATCTTGAGCAGACGGTTAATTAGGCGATTAGCAACAGTAGCGGCCAGCATACTGCTGGTCTTTGGCATAGGAGTAATGCAGCGGCTGTTATATAAGCCGAGCGAGCAAATTACTCCAATCAGGCCGGAACCGATGGCTGCCAAGATAGATGAGATAGAAATAGAAGCCCAGCGTGCGGCCGTGGCGGCGCAAATGTTGGCAGTGGCAGATATGTTGGCTGCGCAGCCGGGCGGCCAGGAATACGCAGAGAAAAGATATACTTATGTGATCAATTCATTCCCGGGAAGGGAAGAAAGTGTGCAGGCGAAATTACGTTTGCAAAACCTTTTAGAAAGGAGAGTCAAACAATGATTACACTAAGAAAGAATCAGTTACTAATTGTATTGATAGCCGTCTGCGTTTTTTCAGCGGTCTATGGACAGCAAAGCGAGCAGCCGAAACGGCAATTGAGGTTCGAGCTTACCTCGGGATTCGATGGGATGACCTATCCAGGAACAAAGTATATAGGTCACTTTCACGTTACCAATGATAGAAACCTGGGACCATGGATCAGTTGGATAACAACAACATCAAAATGGAAAGAGATGTCTGAGGAGCAGCGACAGTTCATAAAGGCACAAAATGTTGATAAATATGACAAAACTAGAAGGACATGGAATATAGGATACCCATTTTCCAGGAATTCAGGTTACATGAAAACACCAAATAGAACAAGAACGTATAGTGTTTTCGGTGTGAGTAAGGAAGATGTGCGGAAAATGGCCGAGGCCGTAATTGAAGGGCTCGACAATGAAGCACAAAAGCGCCTGGAACGAAAACAGAAAGAACTTGAGAACTACAAAAAAACAATAGCAGAAGCCGAAAAGATGCTTCCAAAGCTTGAAGAAGAATTTAAGCAGTTAGACAAACAAGCGGAAGAAAAAACGAAAGTGTATATAAAAACCAACTATAAGGTAGACAGTACAAATAGAAATGAAATACTTCAACACACAAAAAAAAATATGGAGGAACTTGCAAGCTACATGAAACTGGCCAACTTTGAGCTTATTGGTCTGCAGGCAAGAATCGACTCTATAGAGAAATTTAAGACCAGAGGACATATTAGCGACCCGGGCACACTTATTAAACTGGATCAGATGCTTATTGCAGATGAGATTGAACGAGCAGGGATAATGGCACGGAGAAATGCGTATGAAAATGCATTCAAGCATACAAAAGATTTATACGATGTAATTTCAAGCTATTATGGCGTTGAAGGACAAAAACGTGGATTGAAGGAGAGGTTAGCCTGGGCACAATCACATAAAAATTCAGCAGAAAGGTTGTTGGAAAATCCACCCGCTGAAATGCAGCCGGTGGAAATCTATGAGAACAAGGTAGCCATTATGCAAGTGAAACAGGACTAAGTTGCTAATACATGATAAAAGAATGCTCAAAAAGCAATCGTAAGATATAATCAGTATGAGTTTATCATAATACAGCGTTTATGTAGGATTTTGCGGCTCAGGCTGCGGCCTGATAGCGTTTCTCATTTTATGGTCTATCACAAGTTTGGCACGCACTTTCTCCAGCAGGCGTGCTTTCTTCCTAATTGAGCACACCAGACATGTTATTGGCTGTCTTTTTTTTGTCTTTTTACCAGGTTTGGCTCCGGATTTAATGCCTGCTCTACATTGAATCGGAAAAAAATGTATGAAAAAATTAAAAAAAAGCAAAAGCCGCGCCATGTTGTATTATAATATAGGTGCAGCTAATTAAGGCATCATAAAGAAAAAAGGAGAACAGGAAATGGATGAGAAGGATAATTGGGGATTCCTGGACATGGAAGAGGCGGCCGAATTTCTCAAATGTGGCGAGAAGGACGTTTTACAACTGGTAAGAGAAAAGAAGATTCCACACTCAGTCCTGCCCTTCGGTAAGATTCTGTTCGACACTGAACGCCTGAGAGACTGGGTCCTGTCATTCGAACAGATGCCCCGTTACATGAAGCAGGCAATCACTATCGATAAGAGTCAAAAAATCTCTATCGCAAAAGAAATCTGTCAACGATTTAGCTGTGTTGCCAGGGAAAGAAGCAAATATACCAACCTGTATCTGGGACAACGGGTTTACGCCCAGTTACATCCGAGAGCCGCCGGGGACGGAATCGATTTGGCACTTCGTGAATGCGGCGAAGATGAGGACCTGCCAAAGTGCAGCGTGCTTAAGAGAATAGAGGTAGGAAAATTAAACGGCTACTGGAAGGTAAACAAAAGCTGGCTTGAGGGAAACGGGCGGTTTACCGAGCATCCGGCCGCAGCTTTCCATATACCAGGCTCATTGCAGGACAATCCTGAAAACACCGGATGGAAAGAGCTGAAAGTTCTGCTGGAGTATACGACGAAAAAATGTTCGAAAAAGTGAACTACCACTGATAAAACTCAGTGGCAATACATTTTATGATGTTAAAATACACAGAGCGGCTCTATATAAAATCCTGAATCTGCTCGGAGATGTTTTCATTTCAACAAATACTTAATTTCCTTACAGGTAGCAGGGCGGTGACCTTCCATTACGAGTTGTAACTATCAAACAGGAATCGACTTTCGCAGCGATTGGAAGGACCTATAAAAAACCAGGGGATTTCATACAGGGACTTTGAGATAGTTTTAGTCCGAAAAAGAATTAATCCAAAAACAAAAAATCGCCTTTTTTACTTTGATTCTCAGCTATTTATAGAAATGTCCTCAGTCTGAATATGAAAACAGCCGAATATTATGGAGCAGTGAAAAAACGAGTACATGATACTAACAATTTATTTTGGAGGTACAAAAAATGTTGGCAGCGATAGAATGGAACAGTCTTATTGTGGCGCCGGTTAGCGAAATGCTGACCAAATTAATCGGCTACCTGCCTACGCTTATCGGGGCTCTCATCATCCTGACCATAGGCTGGCTGGTAGCCAAGACGCTCAGGCGTTTAGTCAACCGGGGCCTGGAGACGATACACTTCAACAAACTGGCAGATAAGGCCGGTATATCGGATATTCTGAGTAAAGGCGGCCTGAAAACCTCCGCCAACGAAGTGCTGAGCGGCCTGGTGTACTGGCTGGCAATTATTATGGTGCTGGTCATGGTGGTCAACGCTCTGGGATTGCCCCAGGCATCAAATGTTCTTGAGAGCCTGTTTGCTTACATTCCGAATGTTATCGCGGCCTTGTTCGTTCTGGTAGTAGGGATGTTTCTGGCAAACTTTGTCTCGGGAATCATTCGCACGGCGGCAGGAAATGCTTCTTTGCCCAAACCGGAGATGTTGGCGGCAGTGAGCCGATGGGCCATTATTATCTTCGCCGGTACTATTTCGCTAAGAGAGCTTGGCATAGCAACACTTCTGGTAACTACCACCTTTAATATCATCCTTGGCGGTGTTTGCCTTGCTTTGGCCCTGGCTTTCGGCTTGGGCGGAAAGGATGCTGCGGCAAAGTATCTCAACGAATGGCGGCAAAGACACGGTGACCAGAAGACATACAACAAGGAAGAAATTTACAATTGAATTTGTCCGAAAAGGACAGGCTCGTAAAACAGATACAAAGATATAAGGGCTGTGAGTATTAGCTTGCAGCCCTTTTGTATTCAGATAAAGCCAACCACAGAATTATACTCATCCGGCAGGGTTTTAGTTTATTTCCTATATTATCATTATGATTTATTTACAATCGAACATAAGTTAATGATAAGAAAACCCAGCCAGATATACATTATAAAAAGTGTACCAAGAAATAATGCGGCCTCAGAGAATACCTTTACCAAGCCCCTCATGTTTTCCCCCTATATTTCTTCTTAACCTGTTATTGCAGGTTTTTTTGGGAAGTGAATTTCCCCTTCCTCCCTGCATTTTTAATACAGAAATCCCTATATAAAATATAACATATTTTTCTCGATTTGCAAAATCCGGGAAAATTTTTTGCTAATTCAGATATAGGATTTGGGGAGCTTATATTCAGGAATATGCTACTTTACTTAATCTGACTATTTCAAATAATAATTATTGAGTGTCCTTCTTTATTGACTGTCTGAGGACAAGGAAGTCCTCTGATGAGTTGATCCATGATGAGGGCTGCGAGCAGGGAAGCTTGCAGCCTTGTTTAAGCCCCTGTCTTCACTTCAAGCCACTATGCTGCAGGGGCTTTTTTCATGGCTGGATTGATATGCTCCTGCAAGCGAGGGGATACTCTGGCAATTCCGGCGCTCTGGGCATTACCCAAACGTGCTTACTCTGATTTAAGAATCTTCTCTCAATCTCTCTGCAGGATAGGATTTATACATATCAGCTATTTCAGCACAATCATAACAGGGGCAGGCAATATATCATCTGCGCGTTATCGGTCTGAAAAAATTAAGGGTATTGAGAAAATTCGTGAATAAAAAAGCGGCTTCAAACGTCTATATAAACGAAGACAACAGGTTTCAGAAGTTATTAAAATTAGCAAAAGAAATAGTGAAATAATGAATACTCAAGACATAATCAAGATAGGTCACAATGCGAGAATTGAAACCGAGGCTTTTATCAACCAGTACATCAATGACGAAGCTAAAAGGTGGCCGATAATCTGTCATTGCGGCCCGGCTCACAGTGGGTATCATCGAACACAGCAGGTTAGAAAACGCGGCATAAGAGACATTCCGTTAACGTAAGTTTGCGTAAGCCAATAGAATAAATGAGGTTACAAAAAACGCCATAACGACTTGGTGTTATACTTAAGGTTGATACCTTGTGGAACTTTCCATGAGGTCTTTTTTTGTCGCACCGTGTAACATATAAAAAGCCCCTGCTTTTAACTTAAGGTAGCACCATGACTTAGAGCTGACATAAGTCAAGGTGCTGGTAATGAATTAGTATGTGTAGTGTGAAGTAGTATACAGTTAATCGGCAATACTAAGCCTTCTCTTAAGTCAAATCCTTTCTTTTAATGAATAGAGCCTAAAGCTCTATGGTAACCACGGGAAAGTTTGAAAAAGTGTCATAATTAGCTATGATATCCTCTAAGAAACTATATGCATGACGAACAGCAAACTTCTCGATTTCGTCCAAAGCTAAACCTTTGATTTCCTGGTTATTGAGGTCAATTTCAGCTTTGCAGGTACGAATCCAACTATCTCTATCATCATAACTGAAAGTTATATCAGCCCGGATGCTGGGATAATGCGGCTCATTCAGTTTAATTCTGTTGATTCTTACTTTCATTAGGCATAATCTCATTTCTGTAAATCAGGGCCAATCCTGTTTTGTCTATAAGAGAAAGCCCTGTTCCCTCCCTGGAATAAGAAATAGCAAAAACTATATCTAAGTACCACCTGTGATACTGGATGTAACGGTTTTTCCGAATATAACGCTTTCGACACTATTATACTCCTAAATCAGGCTTCGTCTCTGAAATGGACTGTGAGGCGGTCTAACTTGAAAGACAAGGTGGATCGGACGATGAAATAATTCTTGACAAAACATCATTAATTTTGTATAATGGATGTTACTGAATCGAGAGAATTAACATATCTGCAGGGGAGGATTTGCTTATTCAATTAAAAAGACTACTATTACCAGTCACATTAATAGTATTGTGCTTATGCTGTTCAGTTATCTTTGCTTTGGATTCGATAGGAGCTGCGGCAAGCACGCTAAAAGCTGCTGCGTGTCCATTTAACGCTCTCTCCACAATCGCGTCACTCTTAAGATCTCGGTCTTTAATAGTGGTCGCGGCGGTTATTCTAATCATATCGCTCACATATTTGTTCTATTTAACTGTAGAGTATCTAATCACCAAATCTATATATTCTAAGCATCGACTTATATTGAAAATTGTCGAATTGAATGCCGTCAACGAAAAGTTGCGGCAGGAGATCGACAGACTAAACCGGGAACGAGCTGCGTCCCTGGAATATATAAATGATGCGGAGGAATCCACAATAAAGGAAATCCAGGAGTTAGACCCTCAAAAAATGAAAGAATTGGTCAAGTTAGTTAATCGCCTGCGGCAGCAATAGTTCTGAGCAAGGCTCGCACATAAGAGTTTATTCAATCCCTGACAAATATAAAAGCTCCCGCGGTGTGGAGGGAGAGTAAAAAGCGAGCAAGCCGCAGGAGCTTGAATGCTAAAACATTTTTCTGCTTTCAGTAATCCTTAAATCTTATCATCCACTGGGGCCAGTCAGATGGTTGAGCGCCGCCTGCTTTTGTCCAGACGTTTGACATATTGAATCCCCGATACCAGTTGAGCGTCCACAACTCTTTTATCCCCATCTTTCTGACAGACCAATCCATAAAAAGGCCGTTCAGATACCCGTTGTGACGATTGATGCAAACCCGCTTCATCTCACCCCCGCCTCCGGTCTTTACTACATCTCCCGGGTAATCAGGAGGATGGTCCGTATCAAGCGGATACACGTCGTACCATATGCAGTCGAATAACAAGGGAATCTCTGCGCCCCCCTTGACGTTGATGGTTCGCCAGCGATGTTCTGATCTGGACTCACCCGCCGGTGTGTTGTACGCCAGCTCATTCATGCCATAGCTGCCGTAGTCACCGTCAACCTTCGGACCGGACCATCCTGGATTGTCCGATGCAAGGCCGGCTCCAAAAACGCCCCACGCTGCGAACATACCCCGGGCCCCTTCCGACATAGGCTTTATAGCCGTTGGACAGACACGGATTTTCGGCTCCTGATAGTAAGGCCGCAAAGCACCGACCCATGTGCCGTTAATCCCGACACCATATCCATCCATGAATAATCCGTTATTGTCATCGGTGTACATGGCGAACACGAGGGCCCATTCATGCAGATTGGCCATGCACGCCGCCGCACTGGCTTGCTTCTTGACACGCTGCAACGCCGGCATCAATATCGCCATCAACAATGCGATAATGGCAATCACCACTAAAAGTTCTATTAAAGTAAAACCTTCTTGCTTGCGAATCACCTTTTGCCCTTCTTTTTTAAGATAACGAGTTTCGTCGGTATGCTTATCTGATGTAATTATAACATAATCTCACGCGACAACGCAAGGTATTGAATTATTTTTTACGGTTATGTCAGAACCGAATTCGTCCATTCTACCGCCTGCTGGACGCTTTAAATTGGAAGATGGGGGGCTAAATATTTCCTTATCAGTTCTACTATTATCTAATACCTTCTACTAAGGGACTTTTCCCTTTAGAGTTCTACAATAGACAAACTCATAACAAAGAAAAAGCCCCTGCGGTTTGGAGGGAGAGTAAAAAGCGAGACATCCGCAGGGACGTGAAAACAAAATTTTATATTGTTGTTTTTACGAATCACCTCTGGGCGTCAGCTATTAACCGGCCCTTATTGATTGACTCAGCATCGAATGTAAGATTATCTCTACGGGCAAAATCTCCTCTATCAAACCTGTGTACAACTGTCTCTCCGGTGGCAGTATTAGTAATGGCCAAAAAGACCTCTCCGGTCTCACTAACGCTTGATAATGAGGATTGACAATGACCGTCTACATACCAGGTACGCACTGCCCCGAGAAGAAAGACCATGCAAAACCCAAGTAAAAAACCAATGACATAATTTTTAATTTCATTACTCTTCATTTCATCACCTTCTAAAAAAACCGTTAATTTTAAGCTGAGCCTGTAGAGAATAACTGCGTTGAGCATGCTCATTCGACAGCAGGGGCAAGCAGATCGTAGATTTCCTCAGCGAGCTCTCTACGGATAACTATTCGTTTGCTCCCTTCCCTGGTCGGTTTGCCCTCTATTTGCTTCTTAAATCTTATATGGATGTTTACTACAGGCTTGGGATCTCCCCATATATAGACGACAGAGGAGCTCCACACCATTTGTTGCCCAAATAATGCGAATTGGAAATTATTTCGAACATAGACATCGTTCACGCGGAAATAGCGAAGAACTTGTCTGTAGGTGCGGGCCTTTATGTTTTCTTGACCATGGAAAGCAGATTCTTTCCCTCCCTGTTTCAATCTTCGAATCCAGTTTTGCATCTCTTCTGTTATTGTCTCCCATAACTTGTCCGAGTGTGTCTTCGGTTGAAGATTGCTATCTCCTAATCTCTTACTGAATTCGCGGCCTACGATGCGGCGCATTCGGGCATTCGATACACCTTCGATTTTCACTGGTGGAATTTCGATTACTCGTCGCGGGGGACGGCTGGCGATAATATGGACGCTCCGGTCCAGTGCCATCCGGTCGCGGGAAGGTTTCTTGCCCCTTGTTGGCTGGGCCGCCAGCGCTTCCCCCCAGGACATAGCACCTTCGCTCGAATAATTTGCGAAGCGCCGGAACATCCCGTCTAAATATTTCTTTACGGCCTGTGCACGTCTTATTCCGAGCCTGCGGTTATATTTCTTGTTACCCCTGTAGTCGGCGTATCCTATAAAAGTAAACTGGATCTCCCACTTGAGTAAAAACTTACTATACGCGCGGTATAACTTATTCAATTCCTCCTTATCCCGTGCGTCGAGGTCCGCTGAATCGAACGGGAAAAAAACTATGCCTACCAGGTATCCATGCCCTTTATGACCGATAGCTCGATGTGGATCCACGATTGTCTTTTCCTGGAATTTCATACTTACATCTCCTGTCAATAAAGTACGGCCACACTATCTACCAGCTCGCTTATTTCAATATAAACATTTTACCGTTCATAGTCAAGGAAAAATTTGTCCTCTGAAAAGTTCTGACAAGAAGGCAGATATGACGATAAGGATACCGGTCTTCTTTTATTGCAAGAGGTGAGCCGCATACTTTACAAAAGTACCTCGTTCTAATACAAAAGGCCCGGCTCACGCAACAGAAACCGGGCCTCGTGTATGTCTTTTCGCAGTTCTGGGCTCAACTGGTCAATTTCGTCTTGATTGCCTGGTAGTTCATGGGCTGGACCTTTTTGATACCGCCGACACACCATTCGTTGGGCTTGCCTGCCTGGAGCTCGAACGTGAGAATCGAATAGAACTGGTTGCCGGAAGTCACCAGAGCAATAATCCTTAGGGCCGGGAGCGGCTTGATTTTTCTCATTAACTTCGAGATCTCTCCGGGCTTCCAGGCGTTGGCAGGATTAAAGCCCGTCGTATTCTTAGGCATGTAGCTGGCGAAGGCCGATTTCACCTTTTTGTTGACGCTCGCAGAGCTCTCCACTGTGCCCACGTGACCGACATAGCGGCGACCCTGATCCGTCCACACCGTAATCAGGCAGCCGCTCATCGGGCCCGTCAGCACGTCGCCGGCCGTATACAGCCTGGTGGTGTGCCCGTGTGCATAGACCAGCCAGCTGTAGGGGATCTTCATACGCATCTTGAGTCCGACGGTGCTCACATGGGGCGCGGCCAGATTGTAAAGCTGGCCATCAAGGCCGTCGTAAACCATCGGGCTGTTCGCCCGGTGAGGATTATCGATGATGGAACCATCCTTGGTTTTGCCGGGATCGGCCCCCGGGCAGGCCCATTTGAACCTTACACCGAGCATGAAGTATTTTTCAATCATTTACTTGGTCCTTTCTGAGTCGGCGGGTGCAGCTCACTTGTTATTGATTATTGACGCGCAACTAATCGCACCAAAGTCACCGCATTTGTACCCTCATAAAATACAAACACTCTTTAATCTGTCAAACAAAAAACAAATGCTTTCTTTCCGCTTAATACAATGATTTGACTTAGGCGACGGTCAAAGCAACCGTTTTTGTTATTATGTAAGTCGGTGCAGACATAGCGGTTAGCGACTGTTGGTCAGTTTTGGTCGCTTTGGGGTTGTATATTTGGTGCAAAAACGGATAAAGTGTACTTTTTCCCTAATCAGCAGGTAACTTGTGTCCCGTGCAACTCCAGCCGCTCCAGGGTCTTCAAGTCTGTGAGATGGGCCAGCCCGTCATCAGAGATTCTTGTGCCATTGAAATGACGTATCAAACTCAGCGACCTGAGGTGACCGAAGGTATTGAGATGTGCGAGGCCTGCATCGGTCACCCTGGTATGCGACAGGTTCAGCTCCTCGAGATTGGTGAGGCGGCCCAGTAGCTTCAAGCCCTCGTCACTTACCTGAGTACCGTAGAGATTCAATTTCCGAAGCTTCGTCAATCCTCTGAGATGACTCAGCCCGGCATCGCCTATCTTCTCTCTCATTTCTAGGCTTACGCCTTCAAGATTTTTCATGGACTCAAGATGCGCGAGCAAGTCATCGGTGATAGGTGCGCTGTGAAGTTCGAGCTCTCGGAGCGACGCCAAGTCCTGAAGATATGCCAGTCCGGGACCGGCAATATGCATGGTTCGTAGAAACAGTCTCTTTAGATTTGGCAAATGCTTCAGCTTCGCAAGACCCTCATCAGTTACGCTCGTTTGGTTGAGCATCAGCGATTCGAATGTGAATCCCTTCATCTGGTTCAGCGTTGCATCAGTGACATGCTCGCCTTGAAGAGTCACTCCGCTGATTCGCACAACCTGATTCGAGACCTCGTTCTGAAAAGACGACTCATCTCCAACTCTCTCTCGCTCTACTTGCGCACCCAATTTCGCAAGGATGTTTTCCATGTGCTCCGAAGTTATTTTGAGAGAGTGAGGCGCCCCGGAATTTCTCAGACCACGATAAGCAACCGTCAGGAGAGGCATCGCGAGGATGGATGCAACTATGATTGCTCTGCAAGTTTTTGAATTCATATATTCCTCCTTGGGTCTAACTATGTATATATGGTTTCCGTATAAGAACCCATAGCCAAAGAACCTTTGCTCTTGGCTTCAAATCTCAGGGTGTAACTGCTACATGAAATATACCGCATAAGTCAGATTTTCAAGGAAAAAACGAGCCAAAATATGCGGTTTATAACAAAGGTAAATCCACAGGCTATATCAGAAGAAATAATCGCGACAATTGCCTGCTGGGCGATTTAAATTGAAAGATGAGGGGTGTTCTATGATATTACAAGACTATCAGTTGAATTAATCCACTATTATCATTTCAAATATTTTGATTTACTATACAGTTTTAGAATGTATTTTCAACTTTCTTTTCGGCCATCTTAACCTTTAAAGAGCAAACGCTGTGTTGGTCAACAACTGGCGGGCTGCCGGTCGGCGCGCGACAACCACGCCCGGCCGGTCGGTTCGGGCTCTTTTCATCTGAAGGTCCGTGCTACTGGGCGTATAGCGACTTGCCCGGGTAGTGCGCGTCAAGCCACAAGAGATCCTCATTGGGCGGATTGAACGGCGTGTTCTTGCCGAAACCCATCGAGGCAGCCTGTGACCGGCTCATAAAGAAGATTACAGTTCGCTTGTCCGTCCATTTCTTTACGGCCGCGTGGCCGTCCATAAAGCTGAACGTGCAGGAATTGCTGTGGAATATGCCCAGCGGGTCCCAGAGCGAGTTGGTTCTGGGATTGTAGGACCAGCCGTCCACATTGTGATTGACGCTGGGGGCGTCATATATCTCTTCGACAAAGAGCATCTTTGTGGCCGGGTTCTTGAAGTCCGTTATCTTCTTCGGGTCGGTACGCGCGGTCGCTCTGAGATGATCTGGCAGAGAATAGCTGCGGTACAGCAAATGCTGCAGCTCCCGGCCGTTGCTCGTGCCTTGTCGTATCCGGTTATCGCCCGGGCAGTGATAGGCGCCGACGTCCTTGATATAGGGGAAAAGAACGCCTTCCCTAAGCCCGTTATGACGCTGCTCGAGTGTGACCGGTCCGCTGGGCATCTCGTTATAGCTGCCGTCTGCCTGATAATCCAGAGGCGGCATTACCCACGGGGGAACTCCATTAATGGGGGCGTACCTTGCCATTCCGCCGCACA
Source organism: uncultured Pirellulales bacterium (assembly GCA_964653075.1). Lineage (GTDB taxonomy): Bacteria > Planctomycetota > Phycisphaerae > Sedimentisphaerales > Anaerobacaceae > NIOZ-UU13. Next base: position 1,870 of record CAZZAX010000035.1, on the reverse strand, counting down.
TGCCGCTGTCGTTATCGCCGGCATACATTACGTAGGCCAGCCCCATCGTCTTCTGATTCGACATGCAGGCAATTCCTCGGGCCTGCTCACGGGCAATATTGAGAGCGGGCATAAGGACCGCCATCAGTACCGCGATAATGGCGATCACGACCAATAGCTCAATCAACGTGAATCCGCTTCGCTTTTCCATTATCAGACTCCCTTATTTCAGTTTTCCCATTTACCTTCATAAACGGCATTTCTGCACGCTTGGACACTTTTCCTTAAGACACTCCTGTTCAATTCAGGCCCTATAATACCAAAACTTCATCTCAATTTCAACAATATTCCGGCAGGTTCGGTATAAAACCATCTTCAGTTTCGACTCGCTATAATCCACCTTCTATTTATTTCTCAATTGTCTATAAAAAACAATTATAAAAGCCCCTGCGGTGCGGAGGGAAAGGCGTATTAGCGAGATATACGCAGGGGCGTGAATGCTAAGACAACATTTTAATAAACAATCGGTTTTTCTTTCTTCAACTTTGTAGAGCCAAAGATAAGTTGGAACATACCAAGAAAAAGCAGAACTAAACCGAAAAACTGCCAGGGAGAAGCCCAGAGGAATCTCCAAAAAGGAAGATATTCCCAGTGCAATTGCCAATCTAAAGACTGTGAAAGATTACGAAAATAAAAAGGCAGCATCAGAACGAATCGAGATGATAATAATAGCCCCCCAATGACACACATTGCGACGCCTAACAATATTCCAAAAGGTCGTACTGCACGCACGACTACAGCATTGCCCTTTTTCTTCTCATGCTTGGAGATTTCCCGGAAAGGATACCCGCATTTTGGGCAAAAGTTGGCTTTTGATGAGATTTCAGCTTTACATTCAGGACATGGTATCAATGACATTTTCGCCCTCCTTTAGTTTGATGAATGGATTGCCGTTTCATTATAGAACCTCCTGTTAGTGTAGTGCTTTAAGAACGTCTTGCAACTAATACAATGATATACGTCTGAATGTTGCCATGCAAGGAAAATCAAGGCTGAATTTTGACTATCCACAGCCGGCATCTAACCGGGTATAATCACTCTTCATCCTGAGCTTGTGCCCAAGGGGCGGAGTCGAAAGGTAAAGTCTATTCGATAATTCCACTACAGAGCCCCGACCGTAAGGAAGGGGTCATTTAACTATTGACTCTCCGTAATACGACATGCATAAAACGCAATACGAAAACGTCATTTCGACCGAACGAGGTGAGCGGAGAACATTACTACTATTATTTTTATGCTTAATTGCTATGGCATAACCTATGAGAAATCTGGCATACGAAATTACATGTGTACACTTATAAAAAAGCAAGCCATCCAATCTGAAATTTGAAATTACTCCTCAACCTCAATAGTAAACAATAAATTGAAATGCTTGCCCCACCAATCATTCTGAATACAGCTAAATGTAGCGAGTTGACATAACCGTCACCCTGAGAGTAATAGCCTGCCCTGGGCGCATCCGAATGGGAAGGGTCTATTTAAAATAATTGTCATTCTGAACGTAGTGAAGAATCTCAAACCAAATAATCAATAGTCATTAATCAATAATCAATTAAAAGGGTGGCGCCTATAAAGAGCTTGGGGATGGCTTGATGCACAATATCCCCCAAGGTAGGGGCAACCCCACGTGGTTGCCCTTTTTTTCTTTTCAATTAACAAATTAACCAATCCTCTCCCCTTTACCCTGAGCTTGCCCCCGGCGTGTGCATACCATTATCGTTGTAGGGGCGGTTCGCGAACCGCCCATCACAATAATCAATAATAAATCATAAGGGTGGGCGGCGCATCGAAAAGAATGTCGATGGCTATAAAACCAGGTACATATATGACG
>CAZZAX010000034.1:0-40990 GCA_964653075.1 uncultured Pirellulales bacterium | reverse complement strand
AAAAGATCGGGGCTTTGAGGGTGGGCCGAGAGAAAAATCGTTTGGGCAGATGGCCGAATTAGGGCAGTCAGGGGGGTAATTTGGACATCTGGGGCCCCGAACGATTTTTCTCGGTCGTTCGGATCGCATATTGACCTAAACATTTCTCGGAAGAACCTTATTTAAAACCTGTAAAACAAGCCGCTCGCCACTGAAATAAGACGTAACGGCTTGTTTTAAACAACGTTGCTGCTGCCGTAAGTTGTTTAATCAAAAAGTGTTAGCGAGCAGCTTGTTGTCCCTGTTAGAAGCAAAATACCGGTGGGCTTCCAACGGGTCCTACAGATCTTGTGCCTTGACTGTGCTGCGGCGATTGGCCTGTGTTCGCGCTATGGCAGCATCAAGCATACTATAGACCTTATCGCTGAGTCCCTCGAGGGCGTCGGATGAGGTCATCATCTTTTTGCTTTTGATGTAGGCCTTAACTTTGCTTGCTACAACCAAAGATTCTTTTGTTGCCATTCTGAAATCCTCCCTGTTAAAAGGTTAAAATTTAATTACGCCGATACCAAATCCTTCAATCCGGCACGTTATTGAGCGTTGTTATTACATATAATCAGGAGGGTTTGCAACAAAAAAATACTTTAAACGTTAATTTTTTATAATAATTGAGCAGGCTGATAACAGTTGGTCTCGAACAGCCGGAACCGATAAATCAAAGTTTTTCGTTTAAGTTCGTAATTTTTGATAATTTATTGAGTCTAATTTGACGAAAATACACAAAAGAGAAGCTTGTTATGGCCTTCTCTATAATGACGGGATAATGAAAAAAGAGGGGATAATGAACGTGGGAAGGGGCATTTAGCCCGGGTTTGTTGTGGAGGAATAAAATGGCAAAGCGTTCCAAAAAAGGGCATAGAGCACAGGCCAAACTGCAGGGATACGTTGTTGTTGCCTTTGCGGATGATTTGGAGCAGGCCAGAGAGTTCAAATCTCTGCTGGAAGTCAACGATGTTTCTGCCATAATCAGCGAGCAGAAAGAGCCGGCAATAGGTTCCAAGGAAATCGCTGTAATGGTTCCCGAAGATTTTCTCGATGAGGCACACGTAATAATTGAGTCGCAGCAGGCGTATGATGATTTCTATGATTATGCACTGGAAGAAGGAGACAGCGGCGATTTCGACGATGAGCTTTTTGAGGATGACTTTTAGTCTTCCGGCCGCCGACGAATCCAAAAGGCCGGACGGTCTCTTGCAATTCTAACGGCGCAGTTATCGATTGCTTTCATATCCGATGAGCAAACAAGGTAAAAATAAAGGTCTAATATAAATGGATAAAGAAAATATTCCGGAATATTGTGATGACCAGGACCGCAGAAAAAATGTCGTTGACAGACGTTTAGGCCTTGACCGCCGGCGGGGGCCGGGAAGACGGCTGAGCGAGGAAAGAAAAGCCGCCGAGCAGGGCCAGATGTCCGACGAGCAGTTAGAGTTTCTTTTGGCCATCGATGAATATAAAAGAAAGAATTCGAAACGATTTCCAACCTGGACGGAGGTTTTTGAGGTCATAAAGGCGCTCGGCTACAGAAAAGTCGCCGAGCCGCAATCACTTAAACCGTTCGTCAAAGACCCTGCACCCGACAAAGTCCCTGCCGAAGCCTGAAAAGTTGTTGTCATTCCGCACTTGCCTGCCCTCGAATGCTGTAGTCGGGGGATGCGGAATCCAAAAATATTCAGCCGCCGGTTTATCCGGCGGATTTCCCCTTCAATTTTCAGGGCTTTTGCTTGCCTGGGCGGTACCGCCGTAAGCTCCCATATTGATTATGCCGCCGTTGGGTGGTGGCTCCATGCCAATCGGAGTACTCGGATCGCCTGAATCAATGCAGGGGCTTGTTACATCGTCTATGACCCAGCTTTGACTTGCCGGATCCCACCTGCCTGCCTGAGACTTCAAATGATAATCACCGTTCTCCGGATCTGCGAATAACGGATTGTTTCTAATATTACCCTCACCCGGCCAGGGCGACCGAGTGTCAACATAAATGTTGCTAAACGTAACGGTGATTGTCGAGTCGTCATTATTCCATATTTCATCTCCGTTATCTCTGAGAATACAGTTAGTAAACTCAACGACGCTCGGGTTGCTCCAAATAGAAGAATTTAAAGCCAGTGCATTTCCATTGTCTGCGGCATTTCCAACGAATGTGCAGTTAGTCACCGTCAGGCTGCTCCATTCGTTATACATCGCACCACCGTTCCATACCGCTGTGTTTCCACTGAATATGGAGTTTGCCAGAGTCAGCACGCCACTGCTATTATATATCCCTCCTCCCGAGTCACCGGCCGAGTTTCCTTTGAATATGCAATTGGTTATATCCGGATTGCCCCAATCGTTGTACATTCCCGCGCCGTCCCGGACCGTTACGTTTTCACTGAATGTGCAGTTAGTCAAAATAGGGCTGCTATCAGAATTATACATTCCTGCTCCAAATTTGGCTTCGTTACCACTGAATGTACAGTTAGTCAGTGTCGGTTTGTTGTTCAGGTTGTACATCCCCCCGCCCGTGCCGCCCTCCAAACCCACAGAACGAGCTATATTAACGCTGAACGCACAATGGGTTATTGTTGGATTGCAATCGCTGCTGCAATAAATTCCGCCGCCTTCATCGGCACTTCCGTTGGTGATAGTTAAGCCCTCTAATACCGAATCCGCTCCTTCGGATCTGTGGAAGAAGAAGCCTCGCCCCAAATTCTGGCAGTCAATAATGCAATTTTCCGGTCCGTTTTCGCTGCTAATCATAATGGCCTTGCCTTTGAAGTCAATATTGTGGTTGCCATTGCCTGAATAAGTCCCGTCCAGGACAACGATAGTCTCCGAGTCAAGAGCTTGATCGATGGCTTACTGTATAGTATCGAATGGATGCTCAGTTGAGCCGTCCTCGTTGGGATCACTTACAGCAGCTTCACCAGGGCCGGGATCATTAGGGGCATCATCATCGATATATAATATAGACCCGGACGGTGTTACGGGTGGATTTACCGGTGGTTTTGTGGGTGACTGCGGATTTAGTGCGATATTCACTGCTGCAAAAGCGTCCACCCGTCCGTAGCCATAATATTCATCCCAGCCTGGCTCACCCAGATCGACCGCGGACTCAAGCAGAATACGACGAACTTCGAGATTAGTTAGGTTCGGATCAACTGAAAGGATAAGGGCTGCTACCCCTGCTGCGATCGAACAAGCCCCGGAGGTACCTCCCATTGAGTCGCTGTAGTCCAATATATTAATGTCGAGGTTTTCTATGCTGTATCCTGGAATTCCGGTGATGTCCGTAGTCCACTGAAATGCCTTACCGAGAAAGAAATAATCGGTACGCTGGACTCCGCCACTTGGTGCAACTACATCCAGTTCCGGTCCGCTTGCACTATAGTACCAGATTTCGTCGTCATGGTCGGTTGCGCCTACTGCGATGGCTTCCCGATAAGCTGCGGGATAGAGAACATAGCCGCCGCCTTCCCAATTTCCGGCTGCACAGAGCACTATGCAACCTTTTCCATCACGTCCTATGCCGCCAGGCTCTGTGACATCAATTAAGGCTGAGTGGGTCAGCATTAATGGGAAAAAAATAATTCCCCAACTGTTATTGAGAATATCGGCGCCGTTCTCGGCAGCCCATCGGATTGCAGTTGCGATATCGGCATCTGTGCTGAGATCGTAATTTTCCCCCAATATTCGGATAGGCATAATCTTACAATTCCAGGTGACACCTGTGATGCCAATTCCGTTGTTGCCCTGGGCCGCTATGAGCCCGGCGCAATTCGTGCCATGTCCATCCAGCGGATTGCTCAGGCATGGGTCAGCAATATCATCGTCGTCATAAAAATCATATCCCGGTACGATGTTGTTTATCAAATCGGGATGATTACTGTCAACGCCGTTGTCCACCACTGCGATTATAATATTCGGGTCTCCCGTAGTGATTTCCCAGGCCTGCGGAGCATTGATATCCGCCTCGGGTGTTCCGTTTGTTTGTCCGGAGTTATGTAAATCCCACTGATTAAAGAAATACTCATCATTGGGTATAACCTGGCCGGATAACCTTGGCTGAAATGCGATGTTAGGACAGGCCCACTCAATGAACGAAATCCCGCTGAGCTGCTCAACTGCATCGAACACATCAATTGCATTTGTACCCGGGACTTCTATGAGATACTCCTGCTCTGTGAATTCCAATCTCTTTATGATGGTCAGGTTCATTGTTTCACAAAGTGTTCGGAGCTCTTCGGCGTTTATTTTGCTTTTTACGCGGACGACTATCTCGGGAATGACAGCTACTGTCTCGCCATTTGACGAAAAAAGGGGGGCAGCATACCGAACCTGGTTGTGGGCTGCTAGCGCTGAGATAGTCTTTTCATTTTCATCGGCTGACTGCTCGTTATAGACGACTGAGATGCCTTTCCGGTCCAAACCGCGAATCGGTTTTATATCTGCATTAGTGACTAATTGCAGCGTCCCGCTAAGGGCCTCAATATTAAAAGTCTTTTGCTTTGTCTTTACCACGTAGCCGAGTTCCGGCCGGGCAATAAAAGTGAGTTTCTCATTTGCAGCAGTAACAACGTAACCGGATGGATCTTGGGCTGTGCTTGTTATGGGGCATAATAAGACCAATAGTGCATACATCACAACAGGAACAGCCCAGCTTTTCTTTGACATCCGTATCCTCTCAAAATAAAAAAGTGGCTCACAAACACGTATTTTAATATAAAAAGGGCTGCTTTTGCAAGGATTTTCCTGAAGTTTTGTGTACACTTCTTCTGCTTATGAACTTTTCACTTTTAACTTTGAAATTTTGTTTGCTGCAAATTGCTTTAGTAAAATATATATGATAGAATAACGTGCTGGCGCGGCCTTCACCAGGACCGTACAGGTAAATTATTAAAAAAGGATTTGTCGGCTTTCAGTGGATAGCGAATATGATCAGGGCTTTATATGTCGGGTTGTTTATTCAAATAATGCTGGCTGGCTCGGGACGCGGTCCCGGGGAGTATGTCCGCATCGAACGCCTTTCCGAGCGTGTGCTGCTTGCATACTGGTTGGGGACCGGACGGTGTAACTTGACTGCGATCCAGTCCAGGAAAGGTCTGGTCGTCATCGATACGGAAATGTCCCCGCGGATAATGGCCCCGATCAAGCAGAGGATTGAGAAGGAGTTCGGACGCAAAGACTGGGCGTATGTAATCAACACTCATGCACACGTGCACCACACCGGCGGCAACAGTCTCTTCAAGGGTGCCGTGGTTGTCGGCCATGAAAATCTGTCCAGGGACATGGAGTGGTTGGTACATAAGCAGACGGACCCTGCCAGGAAGCGCAAAGACCTCGACCGCGCAGGTCAGACCCTCCGAAACTTGTCGGCCGTCCTGCCGCAAGTCTCACGAAATCGTCGGCAGGTAAGACATATCCGGGGCGAGATTGAGTTCTGGAAGCTGTATATGCAGGACATGGAGCAGGGGTACGAAGTGGTACCGCCGTCGCTGACGTTTGCCGACCGGCACACGTTGGATCTGGGTGACCTTCATTTGGAATTAGTGTTCTTCGGTAAGGGGCATAGTCTGTCCGACATTCTGGTTTACGTTCCGCAGGAGCGGCTGCTTGTAACCGGAGCGATTGTTTACCAGCGCCGTCACCTGCCCGAGATTGGCGAAGAGTCGGAACTTCAAGATGTGCATCGCTTCATGGAAGTTCTAAACAAGTTTCTCGCCGAAGGAGTGAAAATCGATCATGTGGTCCCGTCGCACAGCCCTCCGCTGCGGCAGAACGACCTTCGGCCGGTTCTGGACTATTACCAGAGAATGCTCAAAGAGGTACGCGCAGCCCAGCGGGAGGCACTGACCCTTGAGCAAGCCACTAAGCGACTCGCTGTGAATAGGAAGTTCCCCGCCTTCCGTATTCCACCTCCGGGCGATTGGGCTTACGGCATGCACGAACGCAACCTGAGGAATCTTTGGCGCATCCTGCGAGAAGAACAGCAGCAGACGCAAAAAAAAGGCAACGTATCCCCTCCGTAGAAAATAGCCACAAACAGAATACCAGGAGGGATACCCGGAGGACCCGACCCTGACCCTGGAGACCCTGAGACCCTGGAGGGACAGTCACCTATTTTTTCGACGGGTGACAGCCTCAAGCTTGTGCCTAAGGTGCGCAGTTTAGGGATATGGCTCGACATCGCATTTCTACCTATTGCTGGATTTTCTTAATCCCTAGCCAAGTTTGCCTCGTTCACCATTACTAACTTATCAAGAATTCCATCTAGTGCTGAAATTTAAGGCTCGTACAAATTCAAAAGTATTATAACACACCACTTCGAACTCGGCGCATACATCGGGTAAATGGCGATTAGCCCTCTGTCTTGTGGGCCTAGATACTTCTGTAGTCACTAAACATCTGCTTTCCTTATTTTTGAGGGCATATGCGATCAAGAATGGATCGCGTCCTATTTTCTCTACCTCATCATCAGTGAGATCAGATGCATATCCTTGATCGGTTACATAAGAGACCAAAGATACATCTACTTCCTCTTGAAAAAGTAGGGCTATTTTAATCTGTTCTTGTTTTGCCCAGTCTGCGAGTATGTCATGCCCGTCGCTAATCTCTTCATATACTTCGAGTGGTATTTTTACATTGCCATTCTCGCCAACGTTTTCGAGCCATTCCCAAAACTCGGGAACACGTTCAATCGGGTAGTAGTCCCGATTTGCATCAATAAGAACATTAGCATCTAATAAGTAAAGCAACAGTATTCCCTATTACAATCTACCAACTTCGATAAGTGTTTGTACGTTTTTAGCCTTGACTCCGAGCACTTTTCCAGCTTTGGATGTTGTTATCGCGCCAGCACGCATCATAGCACCAACAAGCTCAATCAATGCTTTACCTATACGGTGTCGACGAACAGGATAATAAGTTGGTCCACCACTTTCCTGCTCACGAGCCCTTATTCGTCGCTCGTTCCGTCGGGCAATCCACATTTTTCGAAAGATTTCACTTAGAAGTTTCCAATTCTCAAAGTCGATATTACCCATTCGAAACAGTTTGTAGGCAACCATAGAAGCACTAAGATTCCGGTTCATCGCAAATTCGCCGATTAGTCTCTGAGATGATTCCAAATCTGTCGCGTCATCAACGTTAAGTTGTTCAATCTCTGAACTTGACAATAGGAACTCACTCGCAACATCGTTACAGAACTTTTCGATTGAGATTTCCGCCCTCAAGTCGCTAACACCAGTCTGCCCAAGCCAAATATGAACAAGTTCGTGAAGTAATGTGAATGACCATGCTGGACGAGCGTCTTGATCATTGATTATCACAAATGGAGCTATGTCATCTGCTAGGGCATATCCGCGAAATGTTGCTAAATCTATTGCAGTGTGATAGCTTCCAAGGTTACCAATGAGCAGAACGAATATTCCTGCTGCTTCAACTCGATTACGCAACAACGTAAACGCCTCGGCAGGAGAAGCTTCGCCACGAAATTCGGCTCTATCAATCTGCAGTGTTTCTTGGATGGATGATAAAACTGTAGATATTCCTTGAGACATTCTTAGCGACCCAACGAATGGAAGAGGTTCCATATCCTCTTCGTCCTCGAGCATTGCTCGAACCATACTCTGTCGAGCCTTTACATCGCGAATCAGAGCATCCAACAACGCCTCATCAGCATCTGAGTAATCCGCCGGAAGTGTTCGGAAATCCTGACCACGGTCACCTTTTCGAGGAGGTGCTGTCATGTAGAAGGTCAACAGTGGTCGTCGATACTGTTTTGCCATTTTCGCTATAACTGAACGTGTCGGCTCATCTTCACCAGATTCTAAAGCAACTAGTCGATCAATTGCGGATGCACCTCGTGCTTCTCGAATAGAAAGCTTCTTTGTAGCTTCCTCCAAGGTTAGTCCCGCTGTTTCTCTGGCCCAACGGATTATTTCCGGATTTACCTTTGGCATTCTTCTTCCAGATATATGTTTTTTATTTTTTTAGTACTATAATTCACTGTCTGACAGATTAGATAGGGCAAATCTGAAAAATACCTTGCTTTTTTCCTTTGCTTTGCACTCTTTTGAATCTCGCATAAAGTTCTCCCAACATACATGCTAAAACTTCCTTGTTCCGCATCCATAAGCTCTATATTATCAAAACAATCTCTGTTTGTCATGTATTTTTCGGTAAAATTAGATTTATATACGAAATTAATAAATAAGGTAAATCTCCTTCTTTTTCATTATAATTACATTTTATAACATTTTTTCAGATGCTTGTTGCCCCCGGAGCGCCAAGAAGGGGCTGTATTTCTCGTGAGACTTGAGTCTTGTGTCTGTGGTCTGTAGTTTTGTTTGCTCTACGCATCACGCAATACTCAATACGCCACACGAACCAAAAATCGAGCAATTTTCGACAAAAAACGCTCAAAAACCATCCCCAAACACTGAAAAGGGAGCATTTCTATATTCGGTTCGCATCGTTTTTAATCACTCCACCGCTTCGCGTCTTCGTGATTGTTTGATGCTCATGCTGGCCTCAGGTAGAAATGCTATATAATCTCAGCCCCAATAATCAATAATCCATTATCAATAATCATTTGAATGCTGGCCTGTCTTTAGCTTGTCCAGAGCTTGCCCGGAGTTTATCCTCGGGTGCTGCTCACCTGACTCGCAGCAGGGGAGTGTGTGTTTACTTGCTTTGGAGTTTACCCCCAAGAACCACTCCCTTGGCTTACAACAGGGGGCCGGGGAAGAACTACTCACCTGACTTGCAGCAGGGGAGCTAAGCACAAAAAACCGACCCAATCCAACAAAAAACTCACAATTTTCGTACAAAAACGCTGGTAATTTCCAACAAATTTCAAAATTTCTAAAAAAATTTTTATTCCTTTCCTCATAAGCACTTAGCAAAATTAACCCTCCCGAAAATCCCCGAATTTTCGTATCAATCGTGCAGGTACGTCTAATTATAGAGGGACTTCTTTTTTCCTCCCCAGTTTAAAAGGCCAATTATGAAGCTTGAACCATTAAAAATGAATCTTAAATCGTTAAAAAGTCGTGTAAATAATGAAAGAGGTTGGTTATTCAAAGGAAAAAGTTCGAAAAATGCTATTACTTTTAAACAAAACAAACCCAATTCACCAAATGTCCAAATACACTTAACTTCTTTTATAACAATGAATTATCCAATTTTACCCAGTCTGACGAAAGTCAAAAACAAACCCAAACAAACCCAATTCAAACCCAATTCAAACCCAATTGCAAAAAGGCCAAAAATGAACGCAAGTATCTATCATACAAAGGTATATAGCAATAAAACCGCCTTCGGGCGGAATAAAAACAAACCCAATTCAAACCCAATCAAGCCTGTCCTCGGTGTGTGCTTACTTGCTTTGGAGTTTACCCTCGGTGTGTGCTTTCTTGCTCATCTGCCGGGGGTCGGGGACAAAGCCAATTTCAAAGACTCAACAGCTATAGCCGCTCTACGGCTGCCTTTATTTCACGCAAAACCCGGAACCAGCTTTTTCCCTCCGTCCGGCCCCATGCCCTTGCCGTGGCAACCTTTATCGCAATTTCGAGCGCAGAACCGGCATCGGATTTGTCTACAAAACCCTTCAAGAAGCCGGCTAACAAAAAATCACCGCAGCCGACCGTCGATAGCACCCTTGAACGTCCGACACATCGGCCCTGCCATGCGCCTTTGTTCGTTACGACTACTCCGCCCTTTTTGCCCCGGCTTATAACAACAATATCAACTTTATCCAGAAGTTTACGACCCGCCCTGGCCAGAGATGACGCACTGTCCGTTATCTGCTCGCCCAAAAGCTCCCGCAATTCCTCGACATTCGGTTTTATCATCCGGACTGCGCCGGTCTCAAGAATCCGCTTCAAAGCGTTCCCGTATGTATCGGCCACAATTGCGGCGCCGCGCTGCCTGCACGATTTTATAATCCGAACAACATCTCCAATAAATTCATCTTCGGGCATAACGCCTGCAAAAACACAAATACTGCCTTTGTTTACTATTGCTTTTAGGTCAGCCTCTAATTTTCTCAATGCTTTTTTCGAGGCCAGTTCGCTTCTATTGCGCAGGTGCATCTCCCTGTTATTGAGCGTATCAACAACGGTTACATTTCGGCGGGTTCCGCCCTCAGCCGCGGTCATTTTAACTTTAACCAAACCTCCCAGCGGCCGCATAGCTTTGGTCATCTGCTGGAAATCATCCCGGCCCCACAGTCCGGCTGCGATATTTTTCTGGCCCATCCAGGCCAGTGCCCGCGAAATATTCAGTGCCTTGCCTGCCGGCCGGGAATCGGCGGAGCTTACCGTCTTATGCTCGCCCCACTCGATACCGTCGAACCGGCAAACCGTGTCCCAGCTCGGACACAATCCCACGGTTATAATCGAAGAGTGTCTATCCATTCCTTATGTTCCTGTACCTGATATGTTATTTAAGTTCGCTCCCAACTGTCCACAGGCCGCACAAATACTGCTGCCTTTCTTCAATCGTATCGTATTCTCGATGCCGGCTTCTTCGATAACTTCGGCGAAGCGCGATATCTTTTCCCTGCCGCTGCCTTTGTATTTACAGCCGGGATGGGGATTAAATTCGATAAGATTCACGTTGCATTTTATACCCCGCAGCAGTTTTACAAGCTGTTGGGCGTGCAATAAGGAGTCGTTAATACCCTTTATTAAAATATACTCGAACGTAACGCGGTCTTTTAGTTTTAGCTGGTATTTTTTTACCGCATTGAGCAGTTTTGTTAGCGGATATTTTTTATTTATGGGCATCAGCCTGGAGCGCAGAACATCGGTCGGTGCGTTCAGTGATATTGCCAGTCGAGGATGCAAATGTTCATAAGCAAGTTTCTTAATCGCAGGTACTATACCGCACGTGCTAATGGTAATATGCCTGATACCTATGTTCCTGCCCGCCGGGTCGTTAAGTATTTTCACCGACTTAACCACGGCGTCGTAATTCTCAAGCGGCTCGCCCATCCCCATATAAACGATGTTGCTGATTTTAGCCGCGTCCTTCTGTACTATATAGACTTGGTCGGTGATTTCCCCAGCCGTAAGGTTCCGCCGAAACTTTATCTTTCCGGTGGCGCAGAACACACAGCTCATCCTGCAGCCGGCCTGGGTGGAAACGCAAAGAGTTTTGCGTTTGCCGTCGAGCAGCAGCACAGTCTCAATCCGGTTGCCGTCTTCCATCCCGAAGACGTATTTGGCCGTTCCGTCTTTGTCGATAAGTTTGTTTAAGACCGAAAGCCGGGAGATATAGAAGTTCTGTTCGATAAGTTTCTCTCGAAAGACCTTGCTGAGAGGAGTAATTTGAGAAATCTTTGCGGCATCCTCGGCGTGGATGAAATGAAAAATATATCCTGCCAGATACTTTTCGTTGCGGCCAAGGCCGGCAATTATCTGCTCAAGCTCACTCAGTGTTTTGTCTTTGAGGTCATTGCTCATAATCACAAGAGTTTACCAGATGTGAACCTTACTGTCGAATTTGAAGATTTATGAAAAAACAAAGCGAAATTAGTTCGTGAATAGTATCCTTCGATTACACTCAGGACAGGGTTTGATTGGGTTTGTATTGGGTTTGAATTGGGTTTGTTTTGTTTGGAGCCTGAGGCGGTTTTATTGTTATATACCTTTGTATTATAGATATTTATGTTCATTTTTACCCTTTCGGGGATTGGGTTTGAATTGGCTTTGAATTGGGTTTGATTGGGTTTGTTTTTGACTTTCGTCAGACTGGCAAAAATCGTATAATTCATTGTTATTAATAAGCTTGCGTTCATTTGGACATTTGGTGAATTGGGTTTGTTTTTACGAAAAGAGGCAGCACTTTTCGTAATTTTTTCATTGAATAAACAACCTTTTTCATTATTTAACTGCCTTTTACACGATTTACGACTCATTTTAAACTCAAGACGAAAGACTCATTTTCAAAACAACTCCTTAGAGGTCCCCCTTAGAATGCATGGCATTCTATACAAGGGGGCAGGCAAAAAAATGCCTGCCTCTATAATTAGACGTACCTGCACGATTGATACGAAAATTCGGGGGTTTTTGGGTAGTTGAATTTCGCTAAGTGCTTGTGAGTAAAGGAATAAAAAATTTTTTAGAAATTTTGAAATTTGTTGAAAACTACCAGCGTTTTTTGTCGAAAATTGGGCGATTTTCGCCCATATTGAGTCCCTTCGACCCATTCGACTAGGCTCAGGGCAGACTCTGCTCAGGACAAGATTGCGTGATGCGTATTGCGTGGATTTTCGTTCAGCTTTGTGTTCTGGACGCTATCTTTTTCACGAAGCGAGCTTCTGTCAAAAATCGCGTCTTCGACCACCGGCTATTGACATAGCCGTGATGAAAGTTGCATTTATGTGGGGCAGACAGTTATATATAGCATTTCTACCTGAGGCCAGCATGAGGTGCCTTATAGGCACGTAGATATACACAGACGCGAAGCAGTGGAGTGATTAAAACCAGTGTGAACCGGAGGCCAGCATGAGCATCATACTATCACGTAGACGCGAAGCCCCCGACCCCCGGCAGAAGAACAGATAAGCACACCCGAGGGTAAACTCCAAAGCAAGTGAGCTAATATCGGGGGTAGACTCCGGAGTGATTTAAACTAGCGCGAACCGAAGGTAGAAATGCGGGTAGCATACAGCGTGGAGCGGATAGGATTTAGAATACAGAAGGCATGAGACAGAAGGTTCACTGTTGTTAGACAAGTGAGATACTCTCGGGGATAAACTCACGGGGTAAACTAAGATCCCCGGTCCCCGACAGAAAAGCAGGTGAGCTAACATCGGGGATAAACTAAAAAAGCATACGCCGGGGATAAGCTAAGGGTAAGTTTTTTGTTGCTTTTGGTGATTATAAAAGCCATAATTTCATCGGCATAAGAGGGATTTTTTCTATTATTTGGAATTGCAGAATAAACATATTTACGAAGGAAAAAGCAACAAAAGGGAAAACAGAATGGAAATATCGAAGATTGTTATCGAAAATTTTAAGGGGATTGAGCATGTCGAATTAAGTCCGGTCAAACCTATTAATGTACTAATAGGCCGCAACAATTCCGGTAAAAGCTCGGTTCTAACGTGCCTAAATTTTCTACATGAATCTTTTAGTCCTAAAAATACTGGTAAAAGTATCCCCGTAACGCCCGGATACTTTCGAGAGGGACTGGATAAGGCACCTGAATTGAGTATCTCAATTTCTGTCAAGCAATCGAAAGAAGAGAGAAAAGAACAGTTTATTCGTACAAAAGATTCTTGGCAAAAACATCATGACCCTCCTCATCTATCGGACGAGGCTATCAATGCACAGCTCGAGAATGATTTATTTTCCAGCCTAACGTTCAACTTTGTCGCCCTACCATCTCAAGGAAATTTCGGGTTAGTATCAATAAATGCAAAAAGTAGAAAAAATAAAGAAGACTCGAATGATATACTCATTGCCGAAAGTGAAAGTAAAAGCCCGGGAACTCAAATAATGTTGGGCATACCCTTACCTCAACTATTCATTACAAGGCAGCGTGCAGAGGTCTATCCAACAATATTAGAGTTGGTAGAAAAACATGGTATTGGGGATGATTTTGTCATTGTGGGAGGCGGCGGAAAAACCCTAAGAGGGAAACCAAGTGAATTTATTATAAATTTACTGAGTCCGTCTTTTGAATATATTACAAAAAAATTCTACACTGCTTTTTTGGTGAGCCCGTATCGGCATGCTAATGAAAGGATGAACGCGCAGATGTGTGGGCAATTAGATCAAAATGGGTCAAACCTCGTGAATTATATTCACAACTTAAACTTAAATAACTATGCAGCATTTCAAGAAATCGCTGATTTTGTAAGGAGAATAGTACCTGAAGTCGGAAGACTGCATCCTCGATTCGTCGGGGAAAGTGGGTCGACCTTAGAATTAGCGTACGAGTGGCCAGATGGAACGACGGTTAATATTGCAAACATGGGCGGTGGAGTTGAGCAATTGCTTGTCCTTGGCTCTCTCTTAATTAATCAGAGAACTGCGTGCATTCTTTGGGAAGAACCGGAAAGCCATCTTCATCCAGGAGCACAAGAGGTACTACTGGACCAGCTTGAAGGATTAGTAGGTGATAGCAAGGTTTTCCTGACCACGCAGTCTCCGGTGTTCATAAGACCAAGCAGCAAAATTGCGGTACACACAATAACCAATCCAGACGGAAAAAGCGCAAGGGGAAAAACTCTATCAGAAGACGATTTGCAACAAGCAGCGGCCGTAATTGGTTCACGCCCCGGCCACTTGGCACAGGCGGATATCGTGTTATACGTGGAAGGAAAAACCGGCGCTGGAATTGTTAAGGAATGGTTAAAAAAGTGGCCAGAAAGAGCTAAAGTTTTGAGATATTTACAAGTAGAGGTTCAGTCACTTAACGTAGATGAGATTTCAAATGAAGATGATTTAATAAAGGCACTACAGAAAATTAATCCCAATTTGATTATATTTGTGGATCGTGACAATGAGTCTGGAAAAAAGGAACCCAAGAAGTCGAGGACGATATTACAGGGTAAGTGCCGTACACTTAGGATACCATGTATCATTACTGAGAAACGTAAGATAGAGGATTATTTTACTTGTGAAGCGATTCAAAAGGGCCTGCCGAGCAATTTATGGAGAAACTTTAAGAAAGACTTCGATCCTGACAAGACAATCGGAGAACAATTGAGTGATGGCTGGAAAGTACACAACTACAGGATTGCTACCGCAATGGATTGGGAAGATGTTAAGAAATATAAAGATATAATACAGGTTTTTGATGAGATTAAGAAATATGCATTGGAACTTAAACCTTAAACAGAACATAATGGTGTGCAGTTCACACTAAAGAAGTATTGATCCCCGGCCCCCGACAGAAAAGCAAGTGAGCTAAATCGGGGGTAAACTAAGAAAAGCATACGCCGGGGATTAGTTATTAGAATGAGTGGATATTATGTTTATATTCTGGCCAGCAGGAAAAAAGGGGTGCTGTATGTTGGTATGTCGAAGAACCTGAAAAAGAGGATTAGTGAGCACAAAAACGATTTTCTTAAAGGATTTACAGAAAAAAATAAAGTTAAGAAGCTGGTCTATTATGAACAATGCGACGGTAAGAAATTAGCGGTGTTGCGTGAGAAACAATTGAAGAAATGGAACAATTCGTGGAAAATCAGATTAATCGAGAAATTTAATCCTGAGTGGAAAGATTTGTATTCTGATTTGAATTGAAGAAGTAATCGGTACCAACGGCGGCTGGCTAAAAAAATCGGAAAGGAGCTATAAAGATGTCTGAGGAGATAATTGGAACGGTGGCAGATTTCTTTGCGCATCCTGTTGTGGCCGGAATAGAATTAACAGGAGCATTAAAAACTGGAGATAAAATCCGGATTAAGGGCCATACTACCGACCTTGAAATGACTGTTGATTCAATGCAAATTGATAATGCCCCGATTACTGAGGCCAAAGCAGGTGACTCTATTGGCGTGAAGGTCAGGGACAGGGTAAGAAGCGGGGACAAGGTATATAAGATTACCGACTAAACAATCGATACACACTGTGGACGGGGCTTAGTTATCCTCGCTATCGGTTGAGACGTACCCTTGTTGCCCCTCACTTATGTAGGCCGGCTCAGATGATGAGCTATCACTTTCCGATTCTTCCAGCTCTTGCTCGGCCTCCATCTGCTCACGCACGCGCTCATACTCCTCCAGCGTCATCATAACTTCGCGTGCCTGAGAGCCCTTGTATTCGCCGAGTATTCCGGCGGCGGCCATCATCTCGATTATTCGAGAAGCCCTGGCATAGCCGACACTGAGTCTTCTCTGGAGCAGCGAGACGCTGCCGCGTTTGGTTTCCAGAACAATCCGAACCGCATCATCGAACAGCTCGTCCCTGACCATCTCAGAAGCATCCAGTTTCCTTAGCTGGGTTAATTCGGGATGGAATTGCGGTTCAGCGATGTCCTTAAGATGCTTTACTACCCGTTTTATCTCCGGCTCGTCGAGAAAAGTGCCCTGAGCGCGGATCAGGTCACTCGTACCGGGCTTTAGAAACAGCATATCACCTTCACCTAAAAGCGTCTCTGCACCGTTCTGGTCGAGGATAATTCGGCTATCCATTCTTGCAGCGACACGAAAACCGACCCTGGTCGGCATATTTGATTTTATCAAACCGGTAACAACCGTTGCCTGGGGCCGCTGGGTGGCTAAGATAATATGAATACCGACCGCACGGCTTTTCTGGGCGAGGCGGACGATATAGGCTTCAATTTCCTTGGCCGCGGTCATCATCAAATCGGCCAGCTCATCGATTACTATCACAATATATTGCAGTCTCTTTGGAATCTTTGCTTCTTCCTCTGCGCAGCTTGGTTTAAACCTCTTGATGACCTCCTCGGCGCCGAGCCTGTTATACTCGGTGACGTTTTTGACCTTTGCCTCGGCCAGCAGTGCATAACGCTCATCCATCTTCACGGTGGCCCATTCAAGAATCTGAACAGCCGTTGAAGTTTCAGTGACTATCGGGCACATCAGGTGCGGAATGGTATTGAACGCCGTCATCTCGACCATTTTCGGGTCAATTAGAATCAATTTTACTTCGTCCGGACGTTTCGTAAGCAATATGCCGGTTATGATACTGTTTATACAAACGCTCTTGCCTGAGCCGGTCGTCCCGGCGATAAGCAAATGCGGCATCCTGGTCAGGTCCGAAACGAGCGCTTCGCCGGAAGAATCCTTGCCCAGAAACAGGGGTATCTGCATCCTTCGCGGCTTGCTGCCTGCCAGCTCCATCATACTCTTCATGCGGACTTTTTCTTTTTCGCTGTTTGGCACCTCAATGCCAATCGTATGTTTACCCGGCAGGGGGGCGACAACCCGAACCGCTCCGACACCAAGTGCGCGGGCCATATCGTTTGCCAGTGCAGCTATCTGGCTGACCTTCACGCCGGCGGCAAGCTCCAACTCGAACATAGTTACGACCGGTCCGGTCTCGGCCGCAACCACCCGCGCATTAATATTAAACTCCGACAGGAGCCTCTCCAAAGACATCGCCTTGGCCTTGACAACCTTTTCCTGCACCGCAGCAAAACCATATTCCGGCTCAGCCAACAATTCCAACGGCGGCAGCTCATAATCATCATAGGAAGGCTGAACGACGGAGCTTTTTGTTGTCTTTGCGCCAGGGCGAGCGGGCTTTTGAATATCCGGGCGTCTGACGGGGATAATATTTATGGGCTTGACCGGTACAACTTCCGGGCGTTTTTGGGCTTCGCTGTTGACCATCAGCGGTTTTTGCCTGGCGCTTAGTTTCTGCCATATATCGGTAAGCCCTTGTCCGATTATGGCCGACTGCTTCGTTGCCGACCAGGCCGGTACGGCCACGCCTGTTATTTTTTTGAACCCAAAATCGAATGTTTGCAGAACCACCAATATGAAATTATCCGCCAGTAAAATAATTCCGACAATCCAGATTGCTGATACTAATATGAAAGTACCCAGCGATGCAAAATGGCTTCTCATAAACTGGGCCGTCCCGATACCTAACACTCCCCCGGAACCCATAGGAAAACCAAAGAACCGATAAGGCCATAAACACTGGAAGCTCATCGAAGCCGCTACGGTTGTCAATACCAAGCCGATTGTCCGCAAAACCGGCTGGCCCATTGTCTTATGTGCGAGTTTGACAAACAGCAGGCAAATTAAAGAGATTAATATCACAAACACCCCGGGCCCGATATAGTACAGCAAATAATATGCACAGAATGCACCCACCGTCCCGCACCAGTTAGCAGGGGGACTATTATTAGGAAACACAAATTTGCTTGGCCAGTCACCGATGTCGAAACTAAGGCAACTGCATAAAATAATTAAGCACGTTCCGATCCCTATGCAAATCAGCGCAGCATAAGCGGCGAAACGTGATGTTTCCTTTTTGGAGACCCTCTTATATGATTTTTTCTTTTTCACGCTTTTTTATTCTCTGTCAAGTCCGATAAAAAAGACACAATATGCGCAATTAAACTCCGTGTCCACCAATGGACGTAATCTATATCGGCAGGCCTTCGGGGTTTTCTGCAAAATTGCTTTATGTTCAGCAACGCAATAAAGTGTGCTTTTATCTGCGATACTGGCTATTTAAGAAATAGCGGCCTTATATGACGTTCGTAGATGTTCTCTGTTACGTTCTTTGCGATGATGTTCTCGTATTTATCCAGGGCATCGTAAAAGCGTGTTCCCATCTCTGCGGCGACTTTGTACGCAACGTGAAGAAGCTGACGTAAGTCGGCGTTATAATACTCGCAGGATTGGTCATGCCGCAGCGCCGAGGCAAATCTTTCCCCGTTCCATTTATCAACCACTTGCGCATCAGGCAGTTTCGCTCTTTCGATATCGATAACGGTTTCATACGGCCGGCAAAGCTCGTCCATCCGCGAGAGCGCCTCGGCATACACCTGCTTTGCAATCGATAAGCCGTTACCGCCTCCCATTGCCAGACCAATCAGCTCTTCCAGCCATGTTGTGCCCGCTGTCTTAATATGCAGCCCGGCATCGAATTTCTTCAGGGCATTGGCAATCGGTGCGTAAATTGAAAATTTATCAGAAGCCGAATGAATACTGAGTTTAAGGTTTTCAGGTAAGCCGAATTCCCTGACGGCGAAAGCAAGCACAGCCACGTCCTCTTCAAATTCTTTTGCGAAACCTCTAACGTCACCGACATAATCCACCCCTTTATTGAATCGGCCCGTAAATTTAGGTGCAATCGTCTGGGCCGGAATCCCTTCGTCGGCGATTGCGGCCAGTATAAAGAACATCTCCACAGGTGTCTGCGGCTGGCCGGTCTCATCCATCGAAACTTCCGTAATGAAATTATCCGCCCCTTTGACTTCTGTGATATGACGAAAAATTTTTCCCGCCTGCTGAACCGCTGTAAGAGACTTATCTGCTATTGCTGTAATTTGCTCTTCGCTGATATTGAAAGTTTCGTCAATTCCTTCTATCGCAAGCGTACCGATATATTTTCTGTACTTTCGGACAAAGGAGTTAACGTCAGCTTCTTCGGCCTTTTTGCCGATGTAGTCTGCCACATCAAGGGTAAAAAAATCGCTTGACTCGATGAATTCATCGACATTATTCAATCCGATATGGTCGGCATCCACCAGATACGGTCCATCCCATCCATAGGCCGCTACTGCATCGTCGGCCTCTTTGCGCGTATCTGCATGTGTTGTCCCTATGATAGTGTGCTCCCTGTACGATTTGTTCCAGACGGGTGTGATATCAAGACCCTGTTCTTTGGCCTTAATCAAGGCGGCCAATTGCGGTTTGCCCTGGTGAGAGAACCTGTCACCGATTCCAAAAGAATACTTGCCTAAAATCATAAATTCATTCTCCGTAATTCAATTAATTTCCGGAAGCTCAGTTGTTTTTGCCGCGGATAACAACTTCTTTTACATCTGTTAGTCGAATTGTCGAATCGGCCTCCGTTGGATACGGGCCGGTAAGGTTGTCGATCAGCGCATCTTCAACATCTTCCATGACCACTCCCTGGCGCCGGTCGGAATTTGCTAATTGAAGCTGCACGTTGAGCAGCTTTAATCCCTTAACGTGACGGCAATAAAGCCCATAGGCCGGCAGTTTTCCGAACATCGAGTATTCCGGGTAGGCATCCGGCTTTTCAGGGACATCTCGATTGGCATCCTCTCTGGTTCCGCCGCCGGCGAATGAAAGCCGAATGTTGCTAAGCGTAACGTTCTCTATCTTTGCCTGCGGTAGTCCGGAAATCGCACAGCCTGTGGTGTTGGCGCCGGTAGCTTCAATATTGCTTATCGTAATGTTGCGCATTGTGCCGATGCCCGGTTTTGCCATATCTTTTTTGAAAGGGCGGGCACGATTGCCTAACCGCACAAATATTGGCGCTCCGATTTTATTCATCGTGATATTCGAGACGACGATCCCGTCCATTGTGCCGCCGTCTACTATTTCCAGCGCCACTCCCGCCAGACGTGTATCATAAATCGAACAACCGGTCATAACTATATTTTCAAAACCACCGTTGGATTCGGTGCCCATCTTAAGCGCATTGCAGCGTGTGCTCAGGACGCAGTTGCTGACAGTAACGTTTCTGCATACTCTTGCCGATGTGCTCTTGAGGACAATGGCATCGTCTCCGGAACGGATGTTGCAGTCTGAAATGACTACCCTCTCGCAGGAATCGATATTGATACCGTCGTTGTTGGCATTGACGACACTTCTGACCGTGATTCCGCTTATACGCACATCGTCACAGGCCAGGTAGTGCTGCACCCACATCGGCGAGTTCTTAAGTGTTATGTCCTTTACCGTGACATTACGGCACTGAATAAATCGAATCATATACGGCCGCACTTTGTATGGTCCTTTGAATGAAGCACCCTGACCGTCTATGATGCCGCTTCCGGTGATAGCAATTTTCTCCAGCTTTTCGCCATAGATTAAACTCTTGTTCGTATAATTGTCGGTGTATGACCTGAAGGCCTGTACAGTCTCCGGATAATCCTTTAGATTTTTACTGCTCAGCAGGGTACAGGCGGGGTCGAGCCTGAGTGTTACACCGCTTTTCATATAGATAGTGCCGGACAGAAAAGTGCCTCGCCCCAGGTAAACAGTCCCGCCGCCGTCTTTGGCGCATCGGTTTATTGCTCTTTGAATAGATTTGGTACACAGCGTTTTGCCGTCGGGTTTGGCCCCGAAACTACGCACGTTATAGACTGTCTCGGCCCCCAATGCCGAGCCTAATGCTAATGCCCATATAAAACCAATTAAAATCCTGCATTTTACCTTGTTCATTTTTTTCTCCTTCCATACTGAAAGCTTTTACTTTTTAGATTCTTACGCGAGCTTTAGCTCCATAAATACGGCGTCCTGTATCGGATTGTATCGATATGCACTGGTCTTCTTGAATCCGACAGAAACATACAGCGCTCTTGCCACCTCCATTGATGGGACTGTATCTAACCGCATATAATTATAACCAATTTTTCGGGCTTGTTTAATGATAGTTTCAGCAAGCGCTCTACCAATTCCCAAACCTCGAAACTGGGGCTTGACGTATAATCTTTTCATCTCGCAGATGCCATCACTTAGCTTTCTCAGTGCGACACACCCAACCGGCTGCTCTTTATATACAGCAAGTAAAAGACACCCTGCCGGACTGACATAATCACCAGGAAGATTAGCTAATTCTTCTTCGAAGTTCTGAAATCTTAAATGAAAACCAAGAGAGTCTGCATATTCTATAAGAAGTTGTTTAGCAACCTCAAAATCTTTGTCTGTTTGTGCTAGTACTATTTTAAGCAATATGTTTTTCTCAACTTTTTTGTTCACATGAAATATATTTTTGTGTCCACGGGCAAACATTGATACAAATACCGCAAATTACTACCCTCCCTATAGTTGATTGTATCCCGGCCCTTTGCGATAGATTTATTGCAGTTTCACAACAGGCAAATGCATCATATATTGAGTCGCGTGGGGCTCCCAACTGCCAGCTGTTTCCTTTTATTGCCTTAGCAGGACAATGGTCAACGCAGTCGAGACAATCACCGCACATTGAATGTTCTACCGGGTCTGCTACATCCAGTTCTGCATCCGTAAGTACGGTTGCCAGGCGGATGGCTGCGCCGTATTTTTTTGTAATAAGTAATGCGGATTTTCCTATCCAGCCAAGGCCGGCTTTTGTGGCGACAGTTTTATGCGGCAGGTGTTCATCGATGTTGCTTAAATCGACCACCTTTATAGTAGGCTCGAGCGCGACAGCTTTGTGTCCTTCTGTAATGAGGATATCTGCGGCATGGTCACACAAGTCTGCCAGTAAACTGTTGGCCCTGTTATACTCTTGGTAGTATTTTGTAGTCGGGCCTTTGGATATCTCATTAATGACCGAAAGGGTAAGGGCAACGGCTATAGATACTGCATTTTTTAAGCCTGCCAAAACCTCAAAGGAAAGATCACTTACATCCGCATAACCAACAAGGCAGGCGCCTTTTTCCAACAGAGATTCTCTTATATTTGTACTCAAATGGCTCATTTATTTCTTTCTTCAATACTATAGCTGGCGTCATGGAAAACAGCATTTTGCCGACTGTTTTATTCATTCAGCATTTCTTCAAGAATCTCAGCCGCATCCTGCACCATCCGGGGGCATATTGAAGAAAAGAGGTCTTTGTCTTTTGCTTCTTTCATTCCCTCGGGCGTACTTAAATCGCAGACAAGCAGCTCCCTGCAAGCGACAGAACCATGCCGGGTTTTGAATCGGTTTGTATATTCTTCGATTTTTTTATACGTTTTTGCCTTTCCTTCTTTATCTTTTGCAGTGCTGTTTTCCATATTTTAATCCGAGGACCATAAAAGCCCCTGTAGCCGCTCCACATGTACCGCCCATGCGCATTCCGCTGCCAAATCCTGTTGCCACTTTAGAAGCTTTATCACAATCAAGACCGAACTGCTTGCTAAAACTACCCAGTACGGCCTGGGAGCAATTAAAACCCTTTTTGAATCTTTCTACCGCTTCTACAGATTTCGCACTCATAAATGTACTCCGGATATTTTTCGATTATCTTTATCTGATAGTGTCTATTAACAGAACAATTCCTAAAACGACCAGGCATATGTAAACGTAATTATCGAATTTACCCTTTGGGATTTTATAATTAAGTCTGCCGCCTGCAAATATTGCAATGAAAATAATTGGCAGTGAAATGAAATAATTCGTAAGTACAATTTTAGTCCAAAAACCTCCGAGGCAATGACCTAAAGCAATCATTGAGCCCGTCGGTAAAAAATAACCCTGCAGTGTTGCCCTGAAATTTTCCGGTTGCCATCGCCTTAGCGTGCCGTAAATAACTATCGGAGGGCCGTTCGTATTATAAGCACCTCCCAGGATTCCGGCAAAAAGACCGAAAATGCATGCATATTTGTCATTTGCTAATGTAAACAGTTTAGGCCTGAATATCTTGTAAAGAGAAAAAATGATTATCACACCGGCTAAAATGAATTTCATTAGGTCTTCGTATACACCTTTGAGTAATAACACGCCGATTGGTATTCCTATTAGTGTAGGGAATATTAACAACCATACACTTTTTAAATGAACGTCTCGCCAATGCTTGATAAGGATAGTCGTGGAACTAGTAATTCCCATTAAACCTACCAACGGAGCAGCAACATTCAGGCCTACAGCCATACTCAGCAGCGGCATGGCGACCACTGCGTCACCAAATCCAAATGTTGACCGTGTTAATGTTGAGATAAAAATGATTGGTAATACAACAGTTTGAAATGCTTCCATTTCTATTGCCTAATATTTAAACATACCTGGCGGAAAAAGGTTAAGCTTCTTCCACAAGGAAGGCTTTTACTATGTCCGTAAGCACTCGGCCTTTGTGCTTGTGTTCCTGTCCTGCAGGAATAAAAATTCCATCACCGGGGCCGAATATTTCTTTCTCTCCGTAGAAATCTATTTCCATTTGCCCTTCAAGAATATAACCGATATGTCCTTTGGTACACCAGTCAGGCTCCACAAACTCTTTGGAAAACTCGACTAACCGCAGTTTTTTGCCATCTTGTTCGTAGGCTTTCACCTTGACACCATCAGCCGGCTCTTCCCGCTCCATCGATTCAAAATCTATCCTATACTGCTCCATCTTGAATTTCCCTTGTAGTTCTAACTGTGCTTCAAGCCAATTCACCCCGGGCAATCATCACTGCTTTTCCGCCAACGGATACATCTATTTGCCCTTCTTTGTTTTTGGCTCTTAAGTAAATCAGTGAAGGCCTGCCGATTTCATAACCCTGTTCGGCCCGAATATCAATTTGGTCTTTGCCGAAATAGCGGAGTTTCACTAAATATCCTGCCAGACAGCCATTTCCACTTCCCGTGGCCGGGTCTTCGGGAATTCCGAAGTAATCTACAAAAACTCTTACATTCAAGTTGTTTTCCTGAAAGTAAGTCTCGGGACAAAAAACGAGGATTGCTTTGGCCTGTCTGTTTTCAATCAGCCTGAAGTATTTGTCTCTGTCAACCGTTGCCCTTTTGACCGCGTCTAAGTTTTTCAAAGGTACTATCATAAAAAACAGACCTGTGGAAACTTCCTGAACAGGAAACCTTTCGTCGATGTCACTGGTGTTTATGCAGAGCACTTCCGAGATTTGTTCCGGCTCAATAATTTGCCCAAAGGTCGGCTCTTTTTGCTGCATCCATAAGACATTCTTATCTTTGCCCCTGTAATTGAACGAAACAGGGATTTGGCCGACCTTCAGATTCAGGATTATTTTTTCGAGGGGTTCTTTTATAATTTCCTGCTGTATGATGTAAGCGGTCCCTAACGTAGGATGACCGGCAAAGGGCACTTCTTCTGCCGGTGTGAAAATGCGAACATCATATCCGCCGTTTCTCTGGTTGTCGGACAAAATAAAGGTTGTCTCGGAATAATTCATTTCTTTAGTGATATTCTGCATCTCGCCATCCGACAGCCCTGCTGCATCTCGAACGACAGCAAGCTGATTACCTGCATATTTATCTTCTGCAAAGACATCAAGAATGTAAAAAGTTAGTTTTTCCATAAAGCTTATCTCAATTAGCCGTTAATTATAAAAAAGTTTCCATTACTTCAAGAGCAAATCTTGCCGATATCGTTGCAGGACCGCCGCCCGTCGCGGCTCGGTCCCGTCGAGACATGAAGCTTCAGCGAAGGCGGAAGTATCGATTAAGCCTTTGCTATCAGATACACCGAGTAGATTATCGCCGCTACGCACACCCAGCCGGCCAGGAAACCAACCACCGAGGTACGAGATGGAATTGCTATTTCCAGATTCGTATTTGGAAAGATGTTTCGCTTTTCAGGAACTACGGCGTCCTCCGGCAGAGTGCACGGTACGGGGACCTGCTCGTCCGGGCTGACAGGTGTTCGCACCAGGGCATAGAAATTATCAAGTTTTTCCCTGGGCACAGCTTTGGTGAACAGACTTACAACGATTCCTACGATTATTCCCGCCGACAGATAGAAAATCATTTGCCATGGCAGGTAAACCTCCGGAACCCCGTCCTTAATAAAAATGAACGTAAGAGGCTCGGTTATCGCGAGATTACCCAGCCATGAGATAAAGAACTCCTGTGTAGTCAGCCACCACACCCCGAATGCTGTAAGCGTTGAAGCCCAGGCGCCGGCCACTGTAGTTCGCCGCCAGAAGAGGCCCAGCCAGAACGCTATACCCATCATCGGCGAAATCTTCCAGAATATCTCAAGCCCGGCCACAACATCTTCCAGCCAGTAAGCAAAACCAACCCCACCGGCAACCATTACCAGTGTTGCAATTCTGGCAATAAAAACATAATGTTTCGCTGTTTTGTCAGGCAGCAGACGTTTGTAAATATTTTTCGTGAACAAGCCCGATGATGCAATCATAAATGAATCGCACGAACTCATCACGGAGGCCAAAAGCGCCGCTAAGAAAAGCCCAAGCAGCCCGTGTGCTATCCTGGGCAAAAAGTCCGCTGCCGTCAATCCATAAATGTTGTCCGGGTCAACTTCATTACCGGTAAAATACACAACTGCCGCAAGCCCCGTTAGACACCATGCAACAGTACACACACGTTTAATGAGATTTCCAAACATCCAGCCGACCCGGCCTTCCATCTCTGTTTTGCCTGCGGCACAGTTACCCATAGTATGCGGCTGGGTCACAATACCCACAAGACCATTGAAGGCAATCACCGCTATGTAGAAAAAGCCAATCTCAGCAGGAGCTACGAGGGAAAACATCTCTTTTGCATTAGGTATGGCCTCGCGTATCCCGCCAAGGCCGCCGACGGCGTGAAGGATAAAGGGAAGCAGCAGAAAAGAGAAAATAATGGTTAGAACACCCTGGATAAAGTCGGTAATAATCGCTGCCGAAAGCCCGCCTGCCATCCCGTATATCACGAACATCACCGTCATCGCCGCGATGGCGATATTAGATGAAACAAGACCGGCCGTACTTGGTTCAATTATTGCTCCGGCGCCTTTGAGCATCACGCCGATATTGATTGACAGGTTCAGCATCCCGATAACTGCAAACAGCATTGCAACACTCGGGCCGAATCTCGCCTCAAAAACATCGGCCGTCGTTATCGCCCTGAATCGCCGCATCACAGGCGCAATCAACCAGTAAAACGGCGTCGCGAACAGCCAGAGCCATTGGTACCATATACCGGACAGCCCATTTGTGAAGCTCTTGGAAGCCACACTGACTGCCTGGTCGGAATGTGTGCCTGTCCCGAACGCATGCGTTATCATCATGACTTTGCCGAACCTGCGGGGCATAAAGAAATCGGCAATATTTTTAATCCGCTTTGCCGCCCAGATGCCTATGATAGTTATCCCGACAAGGTATAAACCCAACACCAAAATATCCGCAATATGCAATCCCATTGTAGTATTCACTCCTTAAAGCCGGGTGACGGAAATCAACTTTCGATAATTGAAAACAGCAAATTGAAAATCAGAAAAAAACCCCGCAGCGCATCCGTTCGCCACGGGGCAATGAAAAAGAACAAACTTACTGTCCCACAACTGTCAGATATTAGATGACGCTCAATAAATGCCCCAGAAGGTCCCGATATAGCATTACAGCCTGGCTTCGGAACCCTTTATGTACCTTTCTCTTCTGTACGTGCCTGTTCAGCTATCTTGTCCACCTTCCTCGGGCGTCTCTCTACCTTACGCGGTATTTTTACTTCCACGCCGAGCCGGCCTAATTCACGGCCTACCTCCGGTTGTACAGGGTCAAGCTGAAAACTGCGCTTCAAATATTCCTCCGCCCGGACCTTATCGTTTTTGCTGAGGTAATAATAGCCGAGCTGCTTGTGAACTTTAGCTGAAGACGGCGCCAGGTGAAGCGCCTGCATATAACAATCGAAAGCATATTCATCAAGAAGCTGCTTCTGAAACGCAAATCCGAGCCGGAACGAGGCACTCGCTGAATCAGCAGCCTGGTTCATATAGATATCGGCATAAGTTTTAGATTTGGCGGTATCACCACTTTCAATAAATACCTTTACCATTGCCGCCTTTGCCTCGCTGTGAGCCGGGTCAAAAGTCAAAGCTACATTGTAATGATACTCTGCCTTCATCCATTTTCTTTCGGACTGGTACACCCGGCCTAATTCGTAATGGGCTTGCGGATTTTCGAATTTGCGGTCAAGCGCCTTGAGTAAATCGGCTTTCCTTTGTTCAGCAGGTACACTTTGAACATTGCCGGC
Source organism: uncultured Pirellulales bacterium (assembly GCA_964653075.1). GTDB lineage: Bacteria > Planctomycetota > Phycisphaerae > Sedimentisphaerales > Anaerobacaceae > NIOZ-UU13. Next base: position 13,661 of record CAZZAX010000034.1, on the reverse strand, counting down.
TCCAGTGGCTTCCTGGCTCCTGCAGCCGACAAACAGCGTTGTGCATAACAAAAGAAGGGCAAGGGTAAAAACAATAATCGAATCAAGCCAAAAGACTAAGCTTCCTGCTTCTGATTTCCTGCTTCTGACTTTTCCTGTCATTCTGGTCTCCCTCAAAAAAAAATTTCGGACTGCCAAAGTCCTGTCATCGACAGGCTGAATTGTTGCAATTTTGCCACGTGGCCAAAAGCATTGCAAGAAAAAATTTCAGCAAATCGAATAAAAATTATTTTTTATTGGTACCTGATATTTGATATGAAGAAAAAGGTCGGGTATCGAGAATTTCTGTAATAAAACGAACGGCCCCGGCGACTAATATTATAATAACGGCAGCCGTTCAAAAAGGAGAGTTGCTTACAAGTGATTGACTGGCAGACAATTATCGAAAAACACGGTCCGGCGGTTTGGCAGGTTGCTTACAAATTGCTTGGCAACAGCGCAGATGCTGCCGATTGCTTTCAGGAAACCTTTGTTTGTGCCCTGGAATTCTCGCGGCGTCAGCGTATTCGGAATTTTTCTGCCCTTTTGATGCGATTGGCTACCACACGGGCGATAGACCAGTTGCGACAGCGATTCCACCGGTCAGACCATAATGTTGCTTCGGCTGACTGGGTTGCTGTGCCGAGCACAAATCCGGGCCCGGTTCAAATGGCACAGCAGCAGGAGTTGATTGACAGGCTGCGAGAGTCGCTTACTCAGTTGTCGCCGGCCGAAGCTCAGGTATTTTGCATGCGATACCTGAATGATATGAGCTATCGGCAGATAGCAAAAGAGCTTGGTATTAAGACAAATGCCGCCGGTGTATTACTCCACAGGGCCAGAGCGAAACTACGAAAGTCTTTTGCCCAGCACTAATTAACCAACCTTGCTGGCAGTGAAATGTAATGAAAATTTTTATGACCCGGCATATTAATAATTACAGGAGCAATTTATTAATTAGTGCTGGGCGACAAAAGAGAAAAATGAGGTTGTATTATGAAAGAAAGAGAAAGTGAAAATATTCTGGAAAAAGCTGTAAATGCCATCAATGATGAAAAGATTCCACCCGGTCCACCCGCGGAACTGACAAATTCGACCATCGCAAAGCTAACTGAGCTTTCCGGACAGACAAACTCCGCCCCGAGCGGCCGACATATCAACTTTATAGAGAGAATAAAGACCCCGAACAGCTTCACTAAGGTTGCTGCTGCAGCGGTATTGCTGATTACGGCCGGTTACGCCGCCGGACGGCTCTTATCTCCCAAACCGCCTGATATTGAGCAGCTTCAGGCTGCTCTCGAGCCGGCTATTCGCAGCAAGCTTGTCGATGAGATGAAGCAATATTGGCAATTAAGCCTCACAGCCAGTTATGCTCAGCTAAAAGAAGACCTCGGTCAGCAATATCGCCACGATTTGAATCAATTCGCAGCATATACCCTTGCTGCTTCGGGCGCAGCGACCAATCAACTGCTCGAAGAGCTTATTAATTCCATCAATACCGCCCAAATGCAGGACAGACAGTGGGTAGCAGCGGCAATTGGGGAAATAGAATTAAACAATGCCCAATTGAGCAATGCCTTTGCAACGTTTGCCGTCCAGACCGAACAGAATATGGCTCGAATTATGTCATACACTCAACAAGACAGTTTAGTTCCAAACAGATTAACAGAACCGAATAACTTAAATTAAAGGAGAAAAAAATGAAAAAGACATTAAAACGGACAATTATTTTATTTATCGTCTTAAATCTAATAACAGCAGCTCAAGTCTTAGCGCAGGACGTCGTTGAGGAAGAAAAGCAGGAAGTCCTGGAAACGCAGGCGAAAGAAGTGGAGATTGAACAAAGGAGAGCTGAGATTGCCGCAAAAGCGGCGGAAAAACAAGCTGAGATTGCAGCGAAAGCAGCAGATATTGAACAAAGGAGGGCTGAGATTGCCGCAAAAGTGGCGGAAAAAGACGCGGAGATTGCAGCGAGCGTGCAAAGGCAGTTGGAAGCTACAGAAAAGCAAGCGAGAGATCTATTGAGGGATCAATTTAGAGACAAGCTTGCAGATCTACGACTTCCCAAAGTTACTATTCCGCATTTACAGCACAGCGGCGGGGGGATTCTTGTGATTCCATCGGGCCAGGTGAAAGTGGAAAATCTTGCTGCGATAACTGAAGATATGAGCGTAATGTCCCGCATATTCGATAAAAAACTTAGCCAGTCGAATGTGCTAACATCAAGAGGAAGATTGCTTGTCGGGGTAAATACATATTTAGGTCGAAGCGATCGTTTAACAGAAGCCATTTATCTCGAAGGTTATGGGGCGTTGTTTTTGATGAAAGTAAATATGCTGCTCTCGGCGCCGCCTGAAGCACAACAAAAGGAGAAAGTCCAAGAAGATACGGATCCGGTTTGGGCACAAATGAGACGCCAAATGTATGAGCCCGAAGAGGTTCGAAGAAGCCGGACCGGTGGCCGCCCGGAAGAAAAATACGATGCCGAAAAGGTCGAAACCCTCAAAACTAATCTTATAAAAACACTAAAACATGCTGCGAACATCAGGGCCCTGAATTCGGACGATTTGGTAATTCTCACGGTCATTGGAGATGGAGGGCGGCCTGCTTCGAGCGATACACGATTCTACAGCAGCTATGGCAGAAGCACAGGCTCTCGCAGGGGGGGCCGAACTGTCCCTGAAGTTGAATCGGATTCTGTTCAGCCTACTGTTCTGACGATTTGTGCGAAAAAGTCTGATATCGATGCTTTTGCAAAGGGCGAGCTTGATTATGACCAGTTTCGCCAGCGTATAGAGATTTTCAAATCTTATGCAAAGGCCGGACAACAAGCTTCACCGGGCGCTGAAGTACATCAGGTTGCTCATGAAGTGCTCTCTGTGAAATAGCCGGTTTAGTCAAAATATGGACAATCTTAACTGAATATAAAACCATTTATTTAGATATAGGAGTAACAAAATGAAACCTTTTATCAGAGTCATTACGATTATCGTCGTTCTTACTTTCGTCCCGGCCGGTTCCACTATAGCTCAAAACGCTGTGAGCATGGCAGGCGGGGAATCGGGTGGTGAATACGACGAAATGTTTGTCACGAATTCGAGTGATGCACTCGTCCAGCTAAAAACGGCACTGAGTGCAAGGACAAAGCAGCTCGGTGGCGGTAAAGTACTTGTGATCCCCACTGCACAGATACAGCCGCAGGAGATAGCCACCTTAATGGAAGATATGACTGTTATGTGCCGCATCTTTGATAAAAAGCTGGCTCAGTCCAGTCTAATTCCAGAAACGCCCGCTTGGGTGAGATTGTCGAGTCGTTATTCTTCGATGGGTGACCGTTCCATGGGGGCCATGTACATTCAGGGCTACGGTGCGCTTTTTATGATAAATGTTGATTTTCCTCTCTCGCCGCCGCCGGAAACAGAGGAAAAAAAGGAGACCGAAGAAGAAGATGCCGACCAGGTCTGGGAGCAGATGAGGCAGGAAATATTTTCACCCCAGGAGGCTGTAAGACCCACTTCCGGCCGCCAGGAAGAAAAATATGATGCTGAGATGGTGGAAAACCTTAAAGCCACCCTTATCAAGGCACTCGTACATGCCGCAAACATCCGAGGCCTTAAGCCGGACGAGTCCGTGATTCTTACTGTTACCGGAAGCGGCGTTTCTTCGAAAGCTGACAAAGTCGTAGCTATTACTGGAACTAATCAAGTTGTCGTATATTATAAAGATAAGAATGAAACCACAATACTCAAGAGCCCTTCATTAAGCGACCTTGGCATTTCTTCGCCTACGGTCCTGACCATTCGTGTTAAAAAGTCATACATCGATGCGCTTGCACAGAACAAAATCGATTTTGACGAATTTGAGCGAAAGGTACAGCTCATTTCATATCCATGTCTGGGTGAAGGCCTTAGCCGGGGCATGCCACCTTCTTTTTGGCCGGCCGGAACCACCGGCTATACGCTGCCTTCTTCCACGTCAGTTGGTGTATTTGAAGGTCGGCGTAGTGATAGAAGGAGGGGTAGAAGCAGTGGTATAGATACGATGGAACCAGGCAGCAGCGATAGAAGGGTCCGCCGGTAGATTCCATCGATAGGTACAGCGAGTAGTACAGAAGAAATAACCCGCCGAGCAAATTGGCGGGTTTTCTTTTGTGCGCAGTACGATATACAATAAAACGAATCAAATATCGAGGTTCTGGACCTCCAGTGCATGGTCGCGAATGAAGTTTCGGCGTTTCTCCACAGCGCCGCTCCATTTGTTTTGTATTATACCATACCCGATAAAAGTGCTTCGATATGAGAGACAAATGTTCTGGTCTGAGCCAGCCAGTCGGCTACCTCATCAGCTTTGAATACGACCAAATCTGCATAATCGCTTTCCTGGCGACTGTCGAACAACAGGTCAAAATGCTTTCCCATCTCTTGCGGGATTAATCCTGTCTTGACAAATTCTCTGTGCAGCAAAGACCGCAGGTGCCCGTGCTTGCTGGCGGATATGTTCTTAGTCAGCAATAATGCCGAAACCGCGTAAAAGCATGCATAGTAAAGACGGTTTACGTACGAATTAACATGGCCGGAATCGAATAATAGCTTCGCCTCTTCGATAGATTCGGTGGCACGGGACATACGATATTCAATCAGGGAACGTTCCTCATTCGTCATAGCAGCACTCCATCTCGCTCCACGTTTTTGTGAAATGGCATCGCACGATAAAGAGGCGAATACCATTGCTGTTTGCTATAGACAATCAATGTAAGTACCGCACCTGTCTCCAGTTCCAGAGGATATATGTTTGAGAGCATTTCTTTCTTGAGCGCCATATCTACCGGTCCATTTACTATTATTAAAATGTCGTAGTCAGAGTCTTTGTTGGCATTTCCCCTCGCTCGTGACCCGTAAAGTATCACATCAGCATCTTTAGCAATATTTCTGATAGCTGTTTTACAACGCTGCAACAAGCCAGTATCTGCGATGCCGTTTGTCCAAGAATTCAAGGATTTCACGTATTACCTCTATTGATATACTGCATTACACGAACCACAAGCCGCACAGCCTGAATCAAATGTCGAGGTTCTGCACCTCCAGTGCGTGGTCGCGAATGAAGTTTCGGCGTTTCTCCACGTCACTGCCCATTAATATACTGAACAGCCGGTCGGCTTCACCGGCATCGTCGAGTTTGACGCTCAGCAAAGTACGCGTCTGCGGATTCATTGTCGTATCCCATAACTGGTCGGCGTTCATCTCGCCCAGACCTTTGAAGCGTTTTATCTCAATTCCCTTGACGCCTATCTGCCTTATGTTTGCGCATATATCGCCTAACGATGCGGCCGGGTATTTATCATTGCCGCTGAGAAGCTCGAACTTTGTCGGTGTCGCCTCACTGGAAAGGCCTTTGGCGGGTTTTAGCAGAAAGTCGTTCAGGTTCAGGCCGAACTGTCTTGTAAGCTGGTCGTTTATTTGATTGATTCGGTCAACCTCGTGAAGCTCCTCGGCATCAATTGATTCTTCCTCCTGGCCTTCAGTCTGCTTTTTGAGTTCATCGAGCCGCTTGTCGTATTCCTCTCTTTTGTAGTAAATCTCCTCTTCGTTTTCAGTGCAGATACGAAACTGCGGCAAACCTCCTTTGGCAGGATTATAATACGCTCTGATGAAGTCGGTGAAGTTAATACCGCGTCTGCTTAGGACCACTATAATGCGTTCGGCCTCGGCCAAGATTTTCACGAGCTCGGCCAGCTCTTTGTCGCACACTCCGCGGGTCCCGTTGGAACCGGTCTTCTTGCTCTTAGCTGAGCTGCCCCGGGCTGCCTGTGCCTTTTTACCCTTATTGTCATCTCTAATGATAAGTTCCGTACCTTCAAGCCCCTTGCTTATCATCCGCTTGTGCATTTGGTTTTCGCTCAGGATATACTCTGATTTCCTTTGGCCCTTGACTTTGATTTCGTACAGAGGCGGCTGGGCGATATAAATCTTGTCCTCTAAAAATAACTGTGGCATTTGTCTGAAGAAAAACGTCAGCAGCAGAGTTCGAATATGTGCGCCGTCGATGTCCGCATCCGTCATTAATATTATCTTGCCGTACCTGCACCTGTCCAGATTGAACTCATCGATACCTATACCGGTCCCCAATGCACTGATAATGGTTCGGATTTCATCGTGTGCCAGCATCTTTTCAATACGGGCCTTTTCCACGTTGAGGATTTTCCCCTTCAACGGCAAAATCGCCTGGATGTTTCTGTCTCGACCTGACTTTGCCGAACCACCCGCGGAATCACCTTCTACTATGAATATCTCCGTACTCGCCTTTTCCTTGCTCGCACAGTCCCACAATTTGCCTGGAAGATTTGAGCCGCTCAGCGCTCCTTTGCGTCGGGTCAGCTCCCTGGCCTTCCTTGCTGCTTCTCTGGCTGCCGCCGCCTGGATAGCTTTGTTTAGAATCCGTTTCGCTTCTGCCGGATGCTCTTCAAGGAAATGTCCTAATTGTTCGTTAACCGTTGACTCGACGAAGCCACCGACCTCAGGGTTGGTAAGCCGCACCTTCGTCTGGGCCTCGAAGTGCGGGTCCGAGAGTTTCACCGTTACCACCGCCGTTAAGCCCTCACGAAGGTCGTCGCCGGTTGTCCCCTGTCCATTCTTCAGCAGATTATTATTTTTAGCATAATAATTCATCGTCCGTGTTAACGCCGTCTTAAAACCCGAAAGATGTGTTCCGCCGTCGATGTTTCGGATGTTGTTGGCAAAGACCAGCACGTTTTCGGTGTACCCGTCGTTGTACTGCATCGCCACTTCACAGCTCAGCATTGCCTGGCGGTCTTCCCTTGCCAGATAGATGACATCTTTATGAAGTGTTTCCTTGCCCTCATTCAGATGTCTGACAAACTCCTTAATCCCTTCCTCGAATTTGAAGACCTCTTTTTTCTTATTCCTGTCATCTCTGAAGCTGATTTGAAGTCCGCCGTTCAGATAAGCTAATTCCCGTGTTCGTTTCAGCAGCGTATCGTATGACAGCTCGTGGTCTCCGAATATCTCCTTGTCGGGCATGAAGGAGATTTTTGTGCCGCGTTTACTGGTCGGACCGATTTCTTTGACCGGTTCTTTGGCGACTCCTCTGGCGCATTCGAAATGATAGTGTTTTCCGCCTCGATACACATCGGCTTCCAGCCATTCACTCAGGGCATTGACAACGCTAACACCGACGCCATGAAGGCCGCCGGCCACCTTATAACTGTCACTGTCGAACTTTCCGCCGGCGTGCAGCTTTGTCAGCACCACCTCTAAAGCGCTGGTCTTTGCCTCTTTGTGCTGCTTGATGGGTATGCCCCGCCCGTTATCCTCGACCTCACAACTGCCGTCGGGATGTATGCGAACATTTATATTATCGCAGAATCCCGCCAAAGCTTCGTCGATTGAGTTATCCAATACCTCATAGACCAGATGGTGCAGACCTCCGCTGCCGCGGTCGCCGATATACATATCGGGCCGCTTCCGTACCGCTTCGATACCCCCAAGAATTTTTATATTGCCAGCATCGTATTGATGATCCTTCATACCGGTTCTTTACCTCTATCCTGTATATCGTCTTTGTTAGTTGATGAACTATCGATTTTTTTTCGCTTTTGCGCTGCAAAATAACGCTTAAGCGAAAACGAATTTGATTTCTGTTAACCGAGCTTTCGGACACTGCTGCTGCATCTCTTTGAGAAGCTCCGAACTGCACAATTGAAGCTCGTACTTGTATGCAGGTGAATCCACCCTGACCTTCAAATGACCGCCCGAAACATCGACGATTTCACAGTGCCGGCGAAGCTCTTCAGGCAGCAGCCGGCTCCATAGTTCAGCGACCGCGCCAAACTTCGCCTGTTTCGGCGAAACCTGTTCGGTTAAAAATTGCTCGACGGCGGCACCCAGCCTGACCGTCCTGTCGGATTTCCGTACCCTTCGTTCCCCGACGGCTTTATGTAATAATTGTTCGTCTTCACCCATAAAGTTTCTTATATCTCGGATGAGATACTTCTCCACAAGGCTGATAACTCCGTTTCCTGTCCGGCGGATAAAAAACTATCCCAGGTTGATGGGCATTAGAACGTACAGGAAATTTGTCCCGCTTTTTATCAGGCCCGGTCTGTCCGACTGGCCTAACTCGAATTCGAACTCCGGCGTCCTGATAACACGCAGAACGTCTATTAAGAATTGTGGATTAAAGCCGATTTCCATCGGCTCGCCTTTATAATCTATGAGCATATCCACCTGTGCATCACCTGTCTCCGGTGCTCTGCCGGAAAACACCAGCTTATCCTTTCCAATCGCCAGCTTAATCCCCCTTGATTCCTCACTGGTCAATAGCGATGCCCGACGAACAGCGCTCAACGCCCCATCGGTCGACAGTGTCAGCTTCTTGTCGTGATCCCTTGGAATTATGTCTTCATACTTCGGAAAATTACCTTCGACAAGATTTGAGCTTATAACGACATTCGCACAGCTTATTATAATCTGGTTATCGACGAGTTTAACTGTCACATTGTCTTTCTCATTGCTGCCGACTTTATCTAATAGTCCCATCGCCTTGGCCGGCACTATTATATTCCCCGGCGCCTTGTTTTTCCCCGGCGCCGAAGCCAGGTTGACTCTGCATCGTGCCAATCTTCTTCCGTCTGTGGCAACTAACAGCAGCTTCTTGTCCTTAATCTCCCACAGCACGCCGTTAATGGCATAGCGGCTGCTTTCTTTCGCTGTCGCAAACAGACTCTGCTCGATGCCGGCCTGAAGATTACCCAATGTAATTTTTATGTCACCGTCGCCTTCGAAGCCGGGCACCACCGGGTATTGCCCGGGCTCGCCTGGTGAGTAAATCGTAAAGTGGCTGTCGGCCCCTTTTATCTCACATGTCCCTTTTGAAGCTTCTAATAGAAGGACATCGTCAACGCTTTCGCGCACGACCGCCGCCAGCCTGTCCGCCGGCACGATGATCTCACCTGCTTTTTCAATCTGAACCTCGGAGATCAGATAATTGATCCCGACCTCTAAATCCGTTGCGCATATCCGAACCGCTTTCTCCTCGGCAGTGATTTGCACGCACCGCAGTATCGGCTTGGGGGTTCGGCTCGGCACGACCGATGTCAGCAAGCCTAAGGCCTCGCTAAAACCCGCTCTGTTGAAAGTTACTTTCATAGTAAACCTCTGCGTTAAAATACAAAATAAGGTTAAAAAATCCAAATTTCTTCCGTAAAAATGCCTGTGTAGTTTACACTAAAACGCGTACCTTCACAACCTTATTTTCCCAAAAAAACTGAAGCTTTTTGAATATACTTTAACCTTATGGTTATAGAGGTTTTAAGGTTATCGGAGGGCTCTTAAAGGCAGTAAAAACAAAAAAATCTTACAGGGCGTCAGCCCAATTAAAGGTGTGGATATGTAAGGATTTCATGTTACAAAACGAGGGCGTTTACTCAAGAAGAAATCGCTTTATTGTTCGCCTGGTGTCCGGTTACAGGTTTTTCCGACGTACATTAACCTCAAGGTATTGAACGCCCCATTCCAGGGCTTCTTCGTGAGTGGCAAAGAACACGTCGAGCCGGTTTCCTTTGATGGCTCCGCCTCTGTCGAGGACTTTCACGGGCTGCCCTGTGCTGTAGCCGGGAATAATCATTTCGGTGCCGAAGGGGTATCGACTGTCGGCCGCAACAAAGGTATCGCCCGGTTGTATCTCGTACCCGCAGGCCGTTATCCCATCTGAATATTCACCGCAGCATATCGGGCAAGGGCAATAGGCCGTTACGCGCATCTCTATACTTTCCCATTCTTCGGGCTGCTCGGTATTACTTTCGGAATCTTCAGATTGCCGACTTTTAGCATTCTCTGCTATTGTTTGGACCTTTTCCGGCATTTGCGGCTCAACCTCGGTCTTAGTCTCAGATTCATTTATAACGGTGCTCTCTGAGCTCTGGATTTCAGCTATTGTTGCATAAAGCAAAATTATCGGACTGTCAACCTTAGAGATATTACTTTTTTCTTGCTCATCCGGATTTCCCGAATTTCTAATCGGTGGGACTATATTGGCGATGAAACAAACGATACAAATAAAGGCTGCCAGATTTACCAGCTTTTGAAATACACCTCTAAAAATGTTGACTTTTGCTTTTTCCAATGAATACCCTCCCCAAAATCAGGTTACATGGATTCGCAATAGTTCCGTGTCGTTTTGTTGACTCCCTCATCCTTGAAATGATGTCAATATTGTACCTTAAAGCCCGCTTCAATTCAATCCAAATTGTCTCAAAACCGCCTTTTTAGGGCTATTTCCGAGCTTATTGAAATGATCGCAGACTATTATAGGTCGATAATGAAAAGTTTTTCCCGCCTGCAGAATTGCTATGTGCGCTGCGAAAGCACCGTCTGTCCCGATTGCCTTGAGAATATCGCAGTTACGTCTATGGCCGAATCATTTGATGGTTCTTGTAGCTTCCCTCCTTACCAATAACCCTTCAGAAATTACCAACAAAAAAAGGGCCCATACCTAATCAATCAGTATAGGCCCCAAATTAACAAAAGTCTGCTATATCAACTACGCTATCTTAATTGCATTCTGAATTTTATGGTGCCGGACGATACAGACGAATATCATCGAAAAACACCATGCCTGAACCACCGGCCACAGGATTGGTCCTGTTGCCGAAGCCAATGGTAATCGTATTGACATTGGAAAGGTTGACACCCTGGTCCGCAAATGACTGCAGGTCGATAGTCCATTCGGTCCAGGCAGCATCCTGAGCTGCATTAGGATTATCATTATCGACCCCAGCAGTGCCGTTTAGAACAACGTACATCGGCTCGGCAGCATTAGACGTGTCTCCGTAGAACCACAGCGACAGTACTCCAACACCTTCCTGAGTCCAGTCACGCGTATCAGTCAGTGTCAAAGTCGCTTCGGATTTGCCTACACCGTTGTTGTATGCAAACGGCATCGACTGACCACCACCGTGAACGATAGTTTGCTCGGCAAAAGGAGGATTGGCATGACCAACGACAGAGCCGTTTATAGCCGGGTTGTCGAATCCGTCCAGCCAGGAGTTAAATATCCTGTTGCTTGCCGGATCATCGGGATTAAGGTCATTGTAACTCTCAAAATCATCCACGATAAGGTAATCGGCTACAGAAAAGGTCCAGACTCTGCCCTTGCTGATTGTATCATCGTTATTATACTCATCGATACGCCAGTAATAAGGCCCGCCGCCCCATTCAACGCCTTCAGGGGGAGTATAGTTAGTGGCACCCTGTCGGCCTCGATATATGCCGCTCGTATCGGATTCGTCGGCATTAGCAACGGCGTCTTTATCTGTCCCAAAGTACACATCGTGCTGAGATGCATTATCTCCGGGTGACCAGCTAAGGGGTGTTGCATCTCTGATGTACAGTGTTGAGCGTTGACTCGGCTTCGAGTCCCAGGCAAGTAACGGATCACCTCGCATAGTCTCCTTGACCTCGGCCTGTGTCAGCGCCTTGTTGAAGAGGCGAAGGTCGTCAATTATACCGTTGAAGCCCGTACTACTACCGTACCGGCCTATTACGAAGACTGCGTTCGCCGTGTCCAGCGTCTTTGTGTAGAAGTCGGCTTGTTCACCGTTGGCATATAACGTTGTGCTCGTGCCGTCATAAACGTGAGCAAAATGGACCCACGTACCCAGCGTAGGATATGTGAAATCATGGTCAAAGCCCTCGCTAAAGCCCCAGCACTGTATTCGCCAATCATTATTGACGGTCATTGTTCTCAGACAGAATTCCTGTCCGTTCGATTGCGACCCCATATCGTAAATGCCGCCATCATTAAAGCCGCGTGTATATACCCATGCTGTGACTGTCTTTGGGTTACTGCCGTCGAGTCCGAAGTCCGCTGGCATTATATCGGTCGTCACCCAATCGCCCGAACCGTCGAAATCCAGAGCATCGCCGTCGTGTCCGGCTACCCACTGCGGATCACCTTGGAGCGTACCATGATTGTCGTGGCCGGACCAGTCAACAGCAATAGTTCCGCCTTCATCAAGCTTCCACCAGCCGATAAGACTGGGATCGGCAATGGGTATATTAGGCAGGATTTGGAAGCTCCAGACATCGCCTTTATGAGTTGTGGGGGGATCGAACTCATCTACCCGCCAATAGTAGGCCTTATCCAATTCGAGGGTATCGAGAGTATAGGTTGTGTCTGCCTGTGGAAGACCGCCGGCGGCATTGTTCACATCGTCAAAATTGTCACCAAAGTAAACGGTGTGCAGTTTTGCCCCGAGACCTGAAGCCCAGCTAAGGTCTTCATTCGGGTCAATAAATTTGGCGCCATCGGCCGGGATAGGATTGTAGGCAATTATGGGTGGAACCGTAAAACTCCAGACATTGCCTTTGTATTTCGAAACACCGTCTTGCTGTACATCATCTACCCGCCAGTAGTATGTTGTGCCCGGAACGAGGCCGTCCGGGAAAGGAAATCCGGGGAAGCCGACAACAAAGTACGTGTCTGCCTGGTTGCCCAGGAATGCGTTCTCTGCTCCGGCGTCCACATCGTCAAAATTGTCGCTGAAGTAAACATCGTGAGATGCTGCATAAGCACCTGGTCCCCAACTGATACTCGCCCATGTGTCCTCGTGGAAGCCGCCATCAGCAGGGTCTGGATTTCCCGACTTGGTTGCCGCATATTCCGCCAGACGAATAAGGTCATCGATGATGCTGGGGGCGCCTCCGCGGTCGAATGTTCGAACAAATCCTCGATAATTGTCACCGGGCAGATAATGCTTCACCCACGCCGCTGCACTTCCGCTGCTGATTGTAGCCAAGGCTGTCATGTTCTCCGAAATGGTAGGAGACGTCGGCCTCTGTGATTCCCATGTTTCGGTCAGCCCCCACATAGCTCCTGCATCTGTAATTTCCACTACATCGAGAGTGTCATTCGGTCCGCTGGAGGCATTGAATCCCAGTACGTTGGTCGCACCGGCACTGCCCCACGTGACCATGCTACCGTCTGAGCTGCCCTGGTAATAAAAAGGCCAGTCCGAATACCATACCACCTTGCCGCCTGCATCCAGATATCTTCGAATCGTGCAATCGCTTGTCATCGTCTCTGCAACGGTGTCAGGTACGACGTCCCGGCAGAACACCACGACGCTTAATTCTTTGTCGGCTATGTGACCATCCATCCAGACCTTGAGTTCATCCGCGTCGAGAATCGTATAGCCGGCAGCCTCTAAGGCATCTCGTACAGCTTCTCCGCCTCCACCCCAGGCCGATGGATATCGCCCGTCCCAGTAGGCAGCGCGGTCCCACTCCTGACCAAGGGCCTGTACCTCGCATAATCCTGAAACCAAAATAAACAGGATTACATAAATCAATTTTTTACACATAATAGTCCTCCTTATCAAAAAGTTAAATTATCATTGCTTTGGCCACATGTCAAAATCCCGACCTCTCGGGATTGTTTTCGACAGGTATTAAAAACCTCATCTCTTATAATTATGAATTTGCTGCTTATGGCGTTTCCGGTTCTGGCGCATACAGACGAATATCATCGAAGATTACCATACCTGCACCCCCGGCCACAGGATTGCTCCTGTTACCGAAACCAAGAGTAATCGTATTAACATTGGCAAGGTTCACATTGAACTGCTG
>CAZZAX010000033.1:0-41705 GCA_964653075.1 uncultured Pirellulales bacterium | reverse complement strand
TTTGTTGCCAAAGACTTATGTATTTTGAGAGCGAATACTCGGACACGCTCCTAGGAGTCTGTCCGAGTAATAGGCTTTTAAATTCATAACTACTTGCAGATAAAAGACTTAGTTGCTTTGGGCCCAAAAACATTAAGTTCTTTGTTGCCAAAGACTTATGTATTTTGAGAGCGAATACTCGGACACGCTCCTAGGCGGATCGTTGATTTTGGTTTGCAGACTTATAGAGTAAGTATAATAATTCATGAAAACAGTATATTGCCTGCGTGTTACCACTAAGCTATTCTTGGCCGTGTCACTTAGTGATGATATGCAGGCTCAGAAAGGAGGCATGCAATGAGCACCTATTTACACCCCGGTGTTTATGTCGAAGAAATTCCCAGTGGTTCCAAGCCGATTGAGGGGGTGGCGACATCGGTCGCTGCTTTTGTCGGAAAGGCAACGAAAGGGCCTGTCGGAGAGGCCGAGTTGATCCAGAGTTTTGATGATTACAATGATATCTACGGCGACATCGCTTCGGAAGAAGACGCCATGGGCTTGACCGTTCAGTCCTTTTATCTCAACGGCGGAAAATCCGCTTTCATATGCCGGCTAGCTGGTGAAGGTTCCACAGCTGCAAGTAAATCAGTCAATGGCCAGGATACTACTACTACAGCGGTTCTGAACATTTCGGCTTCCAGCAAGGGCGTCTGGGGGAACAAGGTCTATTTCAGGATCGTCAAGCCGGATCAGGACTCCCTGACTTTCGATCTGGAGATCGGTCATCAGGAAAAGGGTGAATTTGTCGTTGACGAGGAATTTAACGACTTGAGCATGCGCGCCGGTGATGATGACTACGCCTTGGCGCGAGTTAATGCTGACTCGAATTATGTGCGACTCTCGCTGGGGGATGCCGCTAATCCTGACGAGTCGGTTGAACAGTATCAACCCGCAGAGCTGACCGGTGGGGAGCTGGCAACTAATGATGATTACTTCTCCGGCGCCATTACCGGCCAGATGCGCTTGACATTGAATATCAATCGTCTTGGAGCGGAGCAGATTACGCTGGATGCGACAGCCCTCACATTTACCAACAACCACAATACTGATGGAGACATTGTGGCAACGGCCATCAAGGATGCTGTCCGCGCTCTGGCGCTGGACGCACCGCATCAAGCCTTTGACTGCCAGTATGACACAACATTGTATCGTTTCGAACTGACGTCAGCCGAAGCCGGTTCGGCCGCCAGCCTGGAGGTCTACGATGGTCCATTGGCCGCTCCTCTACGTATCAATTCGGCGCAGACTGCTGTGCTGAAAGGTACTGCATTTGATGCCGCCGCCGCGGAAGATATATTCAGCAACGCGACAACCGGGCTCCCGCATTTAACACAACCTATGAGCATCACGCTGAACGTCGATAATCACGGCGATTTCAAAATAGAATTGAAGGCCAGTACTGATAATAAGTCCGACGAAATTAAATTGATCGGCGACAAGGCAGCAGACGCGGCCAGCATAGCGCGCGCGATTCAGGATGCAGTGCAAGCGAGCGATCCCGCAGTGTCTGCCTACAAGGACTTCAAATGTGTTTACGAATCGGACCAATTTGTATTGTCATCCGGTAGCGGGAATTCAAGGCAGTCAAGTCTGACGGTGACAGCTGGACAACTCGCCGATTTTCTGAAGATTTCTGGCATCATTGCCCTCCCCGGGCGTCAGGTAGAGCAAGGCACTGCGAAGGTGATTCCAATTCATAATCTTGGTCCTCAGAAGAAAGGCTTCAAGTTGGCTGGTGGCAAAGAAATACCTGCGACTGCCAATGATTTCACGGACTTTTACGACAGCGTCCTGCGGAAAGTCCGTGATGTCAGCATAGTCCTCGTACCGGGTGAACACTGGGCCGAGGATGGGTCGGGTAATCCGATTATCAGCGCCACGCTCGCTCATTGCCAAAAGATGAAAAACCGGATAGTAATCATTGATCCTCCACCAGAGCCCGAACTTGACCAGGCGGCGACCGTGACTGGATTGGCCTTGCCATCTTCAACATATTCTGTGCTCTATTACCCTTGGGTAAAAGTGGCCAATCCTTTCTATCATGCTGAAAAGAATCCCACTGCCGACAAGACCGTGGATGTTGCTCCATCCTCTTTCGCAGCAGGCATGTGGTCAAGAATTGATGCAAAGCGGGGCGTCTGGAAGGCACCGGCTGGCATGGAGGCTGGGTTGATCGGTACCGCCGGTCTAAAATATATCATCGAAGATGGTGAGCAGGATCAGCTTAATCCTTTGGGTGTAAATTGTTTCAGAAACATGCCCGGAGGCGGCCGCGTGATCTGGGGCGCTCGAACGCTCGCAACTAAAGCTGATCCTGAGTGGCGCTATGTGCCGGTGCGGCGTACCGCAATCATGATCGAGCAGAGCATTTACAACGGCATCCAGTGGACTGTATTCGAGCCCAACGACCATCGCCTGTGGGCAGCCCTGCGAGGCAATATAGACGGTTTCATGAATAGTCTGTTCCGTGTCGGCGCCTTCCAGGGTGAGAAGGCCTCGGATGCCTATTTCGTCCGATGCGGATTGGGCGATACGATGACACAGACCGACATCGATGCCGGTCAGGTCATTGTTATCGTCGGCTTCGCGCCTCTCAAACCGGCCGAGTTCGTCATCGTTCGAATTCAGCAGAAAGTAAACCAGCAATAAAGGAGAGATAAAATGGCTGCACCATTATTTCCGGCGAATGCGCATCGCCACGATCCCTATCGAACCTTCAAATTCCAGATACTTATTGATGGCCAACCTGTGGCTGGCTTGAAAAAGATGACTGCATTGAAAAAGACTACCGAGGCGGTGGATTGGCGCACCGGCGGCGATCCGACTCATGTGCGCAAGCTGCCGGGGGGTACAAAATACGAGGCCATCACACTGGAACAGGGCTTGACGCATGATCCCGTTTTTGAGCAATGGGCCAATCTTGTGAACAATATCGACGGTAATGCCGCCATGTCTCTGGTCAATTTCCGCAAGGACATCGTCATCAACGTGCTGAACCTTCAGGGGACAGTTGCAATCAGCTACCAAGTTAAACGTGCCTGGGTATCGGAGTATCAGGCCCTGCCGGATTTCGACGCAGGCACCACCAACACCGTCGGCATTCAGACGATCAAGCTGGAGCATGAGGGTTGGGACCGTGATGAGGCGGTTGCTGAACCCGCAGAATCTTAATGAATGTTACGGGCATAGACGTTGTTATTCCCGGCGGCTTGGCGATTAACGGATCCGTTGAACGCCAGGTTAGATTTCTTCCTCTGACCGGGAAGATAGAGCAAGCGCTAATCGAATTCGGAAAAGGCCTCGATCGGCCCGGCTATGTGACAACCGTGCTCGCTTCTGTTCTGGACAGCATCGGGAGACAGCCAGTAGATGCCGTTCGTGTAGCAGATTTGTGCGTGGCTGACCGTCAATATTTGATGTTGCGCCTGGCCGCCATACTCGATGGTGAGCAGATGTGGCTGAAGGTCGGTTGCGCTCACTGTGATTCTCTATTCGACGTAGAGGTTCGCAGATGTGATCTGCCGGTGAAGGAAGCCGGAAGGGATTTCCCAATCGTAACTTTACGAATTAAGGAGTGGGAAATTGATGTCCGGGTACCAACGGGGGCGGATCAGCAGCGTATTGGAAATAGCTCCGAAGAGGAAGCCATGCAGCAGCTTTTGCAAAATTGCATCCTATCAGTGAATGGAAGTCCGCCCGGCAAAGATTTTATTAAAAACCTCAGCGAGTCGGATATTGACGCTATTGACGAGGCTCTGGATGAAGCCTCTCCCTCCGTTTGCATTCAACTGCATGTAACTTGTCCGGAGTGCGGGCGGGAACAACATGCCGAACTGGATCATTATGACCTGGCCGGCATCAACGAACACTATTTTTATAATGAGGTGCACACGCTGGCCAGCCACTATCATTGGAGTGAGCAGGCCATCCTGGATTTACCGCAAGTTAAGCGCCGCCTGTACCTGGGCCTGATCAACCGATCGGCCGGCATGATGGCTTAACAGGAGTAATTGGTATGAGCCTGCTTCGTTCCGTTATCGCCGATGCACGTCCCCGCAAGTCCGTGGGTGAATTTCCCGTTAGTCCATCGGCAGCTATCGGATGGGGGACTCGTGAGTTGAACAGGGATACTCCCGAGCCCAAGGAGCAACCTGCAGACACGCCGGCTCAAACCAGCCACTTGAGCAGGTCATTACCTAATGAGAAAAGTGCGAGCGAATCGACGAGGTACGATGCTCCCGGCTTATTCCAGTTGGACAATCCGATTGAACAGGATATTCAAGGTAAGGCAAGAAATTCTGAGCAGGTACGTCCGCTTTCCGTGCCCGAAGAAATGCGTGCAACGAATCCCGGTCCTGAGGAAAAGCGTTCAACTATTCCCAGAGAAGAAAGTCACCTGACCATCCATACTGGTAACGCTCCGGAACTTGATACTTATTCCGAAAATAATAAAATAGTTGCTCATCGAGTGTCGGACTCAATTAGTTTTTCGGGAAATATTGAGGAAATGCCTGGGAAAAATGTAGTTGCAAACAATGCAAACACCGTACATCAGGGAAAAGAAAATGCCAGGCTATCGGAAAAACATGAATCGCAATTATCGGCCACTGAAGAAAATACTCCAGCTCGAGAAGAGCTTTCGGGGACAATTGCCGTTGATGAAAATCGTTATACTGAAAGATCAATTAAAAACTCGGTGGGTGTAACGGCTGACTCTGTTGGATGGAATGAATCACAGCAAGGCTTGGTTGATGGCACACAACCAAACCGTGTACCCCCAGGCGTTGATAAACAAGCAAATTTTAAGTTGCCGTCAAATCTGGAAGATAATCGTCGACTTCAAAAGCAGGACAATGCAAAAGTCACTGTTGGCGATGATCAACTTGTATCCCCCCAATCGCTAGCTAAGGATTTGCATACATCGTCAGACGAAAAGCTTTCTCCGATTTTACAATCCGTAGGCAAGCAAGAATCGACGCAAGCCAATTCTCCCGCTTCCATATCTTCAAATCCTCCTGGTTCCGTACCTTCAAAACCCAGCAGTTCTGTACAGCAAATTTCCAGACCTTTGAGGTCTTCGGCAACTCCAGAAGCACTTCGCTCTGTCCCCGCTACACCGTTTCAGCTAGATTCGATACCAAAGGCTGCCGACACCTTTCGTTTAGAGTCACCGCTCAGGTCTCCGGAAAAAACGCATGAAGCACCAAAAGTGCAGATCGGCCAGATTGACGTCATTATCGAAGCGGCGGCGCAACCGGCCACCAAACAGGCCCCGGTAACGTCATTCATCGACCTGGCCAGCCGTCAATACCTGAGGAGGCTGTGATGGTTGCGGCTAGTTCCTTGTCTATTGCAGCAAACGAGCTTCGCACACTTCTCCAAAAAGAGATAGTTGGCCTGGAGGTTGACCAGATCAAGATCGGGCATCCGAAAGATACATTTGATGACATGAAGAAGAAGGACAAGAATTATTTAAACCTGTTTTTCTATAAGGTTCAGTACGATGGCTATCCCTCGGATGGATTAGTTGAGGACCCGTGTTATGTGCGGCTGTATTGCCTGATTACGGCCGTGGGTGCGCAAAATGGCACTCCAAGCCCCGGTGAGAATGACCTGCGGCTTATTGGCGAAGTGATGCGCGTTTTGCATGAACAGCCGATGATCTCGGTGAATGGTGGGAACAACGATGAAATCGCTCAGCTACAGATCGTTCCTCATCAATTAGATCTGGATAAGCTCAATCATGTCTGGTCCACGCAGGGCGATACGGCCTACCGACTGTCTATTGCCTATGAAATGGCCTTGCTGCCAATCCCACTGGCGGTGACGGTTGAGAGAAGCCCGCTGGTTGGTAAGATCGGGACAAGGGTCCAGGCCAACATGGATCGTAAGCTGCTGCCTGTTGGCGGATTCGGCATTGAGACGTCCGCGCCAGTGGTGCCCAAGGTTACCGTGGATGTCAGAAAACCGGACTGGTCTCCCCATATCTGCTTTGTTGATGAGGCAAACAGTAACCTTGCTTATACCCTTTTAATGCCCAAATCACAACTGCCTCCGTCCGAGTTATTGCCACTGAAAGTTCTTGTTGCCGGTACGCCATCGAATCAAGTTGAACTTGTCTGGGAATCCTGGAACCCCAGCACTGGGTGGAAGAAATCCGGCTCATCGCAAAACGAGACAATTAAAACCGACGCCGTTGATCCGGAAAATTTTGATCCACGTCTGGCGGCCGATATTGATCTTCCAATTCAGGACAAGGGGCAGGCCACTCTTTATGCCGAAAGGGCTTGGGAACGGCCGGATGGTTCAACTGTCACGCTCCGGAGCAATCCTTTGCTTGTCACTGTATATGAGGCGGGTCCATGAACAGCTGTGCTTCACTTATCCCGGAATGGGAGCGTATCGACCTGCTCGGCATGAGCCTTGCCGCAGTCAGGAGGGGAGCGGATATTCCGGAGGAGATGGGGCAACGCCTTGGAACGCTGCAACAGGAAGTCCAGAAATTGCGGCGACAGCCTCCCTGGCGAATGCTCGTAAAGGAATGCAGCCTGAACCAGCTGGATCAGGATATCCTCGCCTGCAGTCTTGCGCCCGAAGCGGAGCCGCGGCTGGGATGGATGTATCAGGAGTTGCAGCCGGGCATCACCTCCACATACCCGACCCCGGCACTGATCCGCGAGATGTTTGTCATAAGGGCCGATGAGTCAGCAGCGTTCAGCCAACGCCTGAACAATGGTTCTCCCTTAATGAAGAACAACCTCATCGAACGCCATTCAGCCGGTATCTATCATCCTATTCATCCCTCCTCCCGGGCATGTTCCGGATTGCTGGGCTGGTCAAACCCGGGTCTATACACCCTGCCTGGCGCTATTGAGACTCCTGCGACAGGCACCTGGGACGATTTGGTGCTGCCTTTGCATTGCATTCAAAGTCTTCGGGAGTTCATGTTATGGGTCACCCATCGGCGACAAGTAGTCATCGACTGGCAAGGGCGAGCGACTGGTGGCCCCGTGGGACTGTTTTCTGGTCCTTCCGGTACGGGCAAGACCTTTGCCGCGGAAGTGTTGGCTAATGCCTTTGGACAGCCACTGTTCCGGGTCGATCTCGGCCTGCTGGTAAGCAAGTATATCGGCGAAACGGAAAAGAACCTGAATGCCCTGTTCGATGCGGCACATGGCAGGGACATAGTGTTGTTGTTTGATGAGGCTGACAGCTTGTTCGGCAAGCGCGGTGAGGTTAAAGAGGCCCGCGACCGTTACGCCAACATGGAAGTCAGCCACCTTCTTTCCCGCATCGAGCGGCATCAGGGACCATGCATTCTGACCAGTAATCTGCGGCAACATCTCGATCCAGCATTTGCGCGCAGATTCCAGATGGTGATTGAGTTTCCCCGGCCGGATGCGGCGGCAAGGGGTGAATTATGGCGCCTGCACATACCTAGCGGCGCACCGTGCGATAGAGATGTAGACCCGGTGTTGCTTGGCAAGGAGTTGAGCCTGACTGGCGGCCAGATCAAAAACGCGGCATTGCATGCGGCCTTTCTCGCTGCGGGCGAATCTTCGGCAATCAAACTTACCCATGTTGCAAGCGCGGTGTGGACTGAGCTGGCAAAGGAAGGGGGCGAGATGATGACTGCCAGTCTTGGTAAGCTCGCCCAATACCTGCCGGAGGAGGCGATTAATGTTGCATATTGAGCGCTTGCGAATGCAACTACCGGCAGGTTTTGAGCATCGGGCCTCTACAATTGCGCGCCTGGTGGGAGAAGCTATGGCCGAATTCCATCCCACCGAAAAACGTACATTGGACAGGCTCTCCATCAGTCCTGTCCAGGTCTCGCAAAACGCGACGGATCAGGAAATCGCACACGTTGTCGCCGAACAAATTTCTTCGACAATTGGAAAAGGACCATGAACGAAAACCCGGTCTCCAGTGGTAACTTTTCAAATCTGAAGGTCGTGCGGGGCTTTTTGCTTGAATATACCAATACGGACAACCCGGTTGAGCTACATTTTGAATTCAATCCATCTAGCATCACGCGCACACGATCGGTGGAAATCAAATTCGGCGAAGGCCAGGCGACCACAGGTGGCCGTGACTTTCGTGACCCTAGCGAAGTACCCCGAGTAACCCAGGGCGCTACCGTTAAAGCAGAAAGCTTCACCTTGAAGATTCTACTGGATGCCACGGACCGCATGAATGCAGGTGATAAAGACGCACAGACAAAGGGAGTCCAGCCTGAGCTGGACATCCTGTACTACATGCTTGAGCCAAAGCTGCAGACACCTGACGGCGCGATTACCCTGGCGGCGCTCGGTGACCAAGGATCGGTTTGTCAGTCGCAGCCGTATCCCTCCATTCTGGAATTCCACTGGGGCGATCAGGTTTTGCCCGTGTTGATGACCCAGGTGCAGTTCGATGTAAAGGCCTATCTGCCGAGCCTCCTACCCTACCGGGCCGAAGCCACGCTGACTCTGCAAATCATTCAGAGCGATAATCCGTTTTATACACCCGAAATGAAACGAGTGTTTACATCCGCCCAGAAAGCGTCGGGAGCGTTGCAGGGCTATCAAGGCTCTGGAGGCTAGAGATGTTGAAACATTCATTGTACTCAAGGAGTGAGTAGTGATTGAAAAGAGGTCAAGGTATGAAAATATCAAGCACTTTGCCGGTGAGAACGGCAAAGAGCCGGTGTTTGGCGGTATTCGTCCGCGAAAGATTGGTCCGGCGGCAGGCGTGCTGGAGTACACGGTAAAAGAAGGGGACCGGTTGGATCTTCTTTCCCTACACTTTTACAACAACACACGCAGATGGTGGCGCATCCTGGACGCCAATCCGCAGATTATTTTCGGGGCGGAGCTGATGCTAACAAAGTACATTGGTGAAACGATTCTGATCCCCCGTTCGGCAGAATCTGGAGGCGAACGATGAGCACCGATCAGGAGTTCAGGCGGCCGGCGACTTACAAGATAACGGTGAGTGGGAATGAAATTACCGACCTCTATCCTTATCTGGTTGACGTTAAAGTAGAGATGTGTAGAAAGGCTTCTTCCGTGTGCACATTGACATTCGACACGATTCGTTTGAACGACTGTACATGGTTGGTTCAGGACGCCGGTATCTTTGAGGCCTGGAACAAATTCAAGATAGAGGCCGACTTCGGCGACTACGGCGAAGAAATCATGCGCGGTTTTGTTAAAACTATCAAAGCGGACACTCCAGAACAGATGGGGGAGGCGAAGGTGATCGTCATCTGCCAGGACGAGACCATGCTTCTTGATCGCGAGCACTCCCGGAAGACACGGTCCAGGGAAGATGAGCCCAAGACCGATGGAGAAATTGCGCGAGAGATAGCCGAGGAAAACGACTTAAGCGTAGAAGCCGAGGATGGGCTGAGCAATATCACTCTTAATCAGGACAGCACCCATATTCAATTGCTGCGGGATCGGGCCGAGGCGAACGGGTATGAGTGCTATGCCCGTGAGGGAAAGCTTTACATTAAGTCGCCGCAACTGGATGAAGATCCCCAGCCATCAATAATGGTGTATGCAGGGCCGAGAACCAACTGCATACGTTTTTCGGTCACACATGACGGGCACCGACCGGATGAAGTGGGCGTTATGCGAGCGCCGGAAACCGGAACGGAAATGGAGCGGGAAACGTTAAAGCCGGACCTCACCCTGTTGGGCAAGAACGCCACGACGAGTGAGAATTCTGGCCTTGTACCTTTTGTTTGGCAAATGCGGCGGCCTGCCGGCGGTTCAATGGAAGAAGCCACGTCAAGGGCCCAGGCCAAGGCCAATGAAAATGCATGGAAAATCAAGGCCGAAGGAGAACTGGACGGATCTCTATATGGCCATGTTCTACTGACACACAAGCTAGTTGGCGTCTATGGCGTTGGCGAGACCTATAGCGGTTTGTATTACGTGGATACTGTTTCGCACGCATTCGATCAGAGTGGCTATCGCCAATCCTTCAAATTGTTACGCAATGCGACGGGACAAAACACCGAACCGGAAAGCGAAGACTCGCTTGCGGCTGTGAGGTGACTATGGAAGAAACGTTGATTCGCTTAGCGACGTATATCGATGAAAAACGTTATGGCAAGTGCCGGGGTATTGTGACCGATAACAAGGATCCGCAAAAACGCGGCCGTCTCAAACTCCTTATTCCCTCGGTGCTGGCCGATCAGGAATCCGATTGGGCACTGCCCTGTTTACCTTATGGCGGAATCACCCAGGAGGGCATGTTTATGGTGCCGGAAGTCGATGCCCAGGTCTGGGTGGAGTTTGAGGAGGGTGATATCCACCGCCCGATTTGGGTTGGCACCTTCTGGCAGCAGGAAGGTGATCCGCCCGACGACGCGGCCAAAGAAGAGCCCACTACCCGTCTTCTTCAAACAAAGTCCGGACATATTCTGCAGTTTGATGATGAAGAAGGTGAGGAGCAGTTTCGCTTATTTCATCCGGCAGATGCTGAGATGCTAATAGATAAAAATGGAACAATATCTTTAAGAGATACATCCGGTGCAGTTTTAAGAATGGATGCAGAAAATAATGAAATTATTGTCGAAGATGCGAATGGAAACATCATGACTATGAACAGTTCCGGAACAAAAGTTGAAGACTCGAATGGCAACATTATTGAAATGGCCGCAGCAGGAATTACAGCAGAAGCACCGAAAATAGTTATCAAGGGTAGTCAAGTACATCTCGGTGATGAAGGAGGAGAACCTGTGATTAAGGGGCAAAGCTTCCTTGGCATGTTTGCTACCCATATTCATACCGTGGCGCCGGTCGTAGGTGGGCCAACCTCGCCACCCATACCCCAGGGAGAGATGAGCACTCTCTCTACAACGGTGAAGACCATATGAGGAGGCGTGTGTGTCGGGCTTGAGCAAATCGGAGTATCTGAAATTCCCGTTTACTGTCGGTAAGGATGGACCAAAGACCAGTTCCCGTGCCGAACACGTACGTGAGCAGATTGAGCAGGTATTGTTTACCGGTCCGAAAGAGCGGGTATTCCGTCCTGAATTCGGTGTTGGTGTGCTCAGGCTGATTTTCGAACCCAATAATATCGCTCTGCGTAATACAACAGTCAAGCTTTTGAACGCGTCCCTCGCAGAGGCATTGCACGGCGAGGTGGACCCTAGGACACTTGAAGTCGAAGTCAGTAGTGAAGATGAGAAACTTATAATCTGTATTTCATACATTCTTGCTTTTATCAACAGGCAGGAATCGCATACATTCACACTCGGCTCTCCAGGAGGCAATGATGGCTGATTCACCACCAGTTGAATTGCATTTCCGCGGAACCTGCCCGGATTGCGGCGTTCGCGAGGTGCATTTGCCGGCGCCTCTGGCCGAGGTGGGCGATGATTTCGACTGGCGGGTCCGTGATTACGATGGTTTCCGCATGTTTATGCTTGAGGAGCTTGCAGCGCGTTTTCCAGAGCGTAAACGCTGGACGCCGGCTGATCTCGAAGTCGTCCTGATAGAGGTTATGGCTACTATACTGGACCATCTATCCGATATGGCCGATAGGATTGCTGCCGAAGCATATCTGGAGACGGCGAGTCGACCGGAAACGGTTCGCTGGCTTTTGAATTTCATTGGTTACGATGCCGTGGCTGCGGCCCAAGCTAAGGATCAAATTAAGGGCACATTGCCGGGCAATGCCGCCTTAAAAGCGCTTGAGGACTACTGGCGTATCAATCCCCATGCCATGGAGCAGGCAAAGCGGGCAGGCCCGCGGGAAATCCATACCCAGAAGCGCATGGTCACGACCGATGATTATGCGGTCCGTCTGCGCGAGCATCCGATCGTTCTGCATGCCCATGCATGGCGTGAGTGGAGCGGCTCATGGTTTACCGTCCGTCTGGCCGTGATTGCCTGGGGAAACAATGAACTGGATGATGATGTAACCTTTCAGCATGACCTGAAGAAAGAAATCATCAATTTTCATGAGGGTGTCGGGCTTTCGACTCCCAATCTGGATGTCACGCCGCTGCCGAGCGTGCGCATGATCGTGCGGTCCTATATCGATGCATTCCGCATGGCCGGCCAAGAAGTTGTGTTACAAGACCCAGTATATATTGGCATTTACATGTCCATTTCAATCAGGGTGGCGCCAAACTTTTTTCTATCCGAGATGCGCCATGCCATAACCCAAAAGCTGGGTCATGGTCCTGAGGGTTTTTTCGAACCCGGGCGGCTTGGGTTTGGCGAAGACCTGTATGCCAGCGATGTGATTGAGGCATTGATGGCACTGGATGGAATCGAACACGTATGCCTGAATCGTTTCAAACGCATTGGCAGTCAATCTCCGGATCGCACAGAGGCCGGTTTTATTTCACTGGATGGTCTGGAGGTTGCTGTCTGCAATAATGAAGCTGACGAGCCTGGGATGGGCTATTACCGGCTCAAGCTGCACGGAGGGCGCCGGGGATGAGCGATCGCAATGATCTCACACGCTGGAACCATGCCGGCCTGACCCGGTTCAGATATGTGGACGGCAAAGCAGCCGAGTATCTGGAGATACTGCGGCAGCAGCTTGTAGAGCAATTCGCCGATCCGGATACGGGGCTGTGCGAGTGGCTGAAACCAGCTAAGAAGATACCGGCAAATGAAGAGAAGGCTGAAACCGAAATCCTGATCCAGCGGCAGGAGCGTTTGAGCCGGAAGCAGGAACGTATTTTGGAGATGTACTATCAGGATCGCCGTGACTGGGGCTGGGAGATCACAAGAACGTTTGCACGGGCCTGCCATATCCTTACCGAACATACAAACGCCTATGCCAATGAGGGATATCTGGGCACGGCCACGCAGTGGGATAACGTCCGGCGGCTGGTTGAGATGCTGGACTATCATCCGGCACCACCTGCATCCGCCTCCACCCGGCTTGTGCTTATAGCTAAGGAAAATAAGTCGGGAATTGTTGCCAAAGGATTTCAAGTCAAGCATAGTCCGGCGGCGGGCGGCGACAAAATCATTTTTGAAACACTGGAAGATCTGTTGATTGATCCAGCGCTTAACGAGCTTCGACCCAAGGGTTGGGACCAGTCAGACGAGCCTGCGGTGCCTCCCGTGCCTCCTGATAATAATGGAAGCACTCAACCACCTGCTGAAGAACGGCAATTTTCATCTATTGCAAATGGGCCAGCAATTAATCTTCAGGGGGTAGGCGAGCAATGGGCTTTACAACTTAATACTCGGCCTGACAACAACCAGGACTTCAAGATTAAGGACTTTCTTGTTCTTGATCCGGAGGATTCGGGCATTGTTCTTCCTGAGGGCTATAAAGGCCCGGTTATTGGGGTGAACTGGCTTAAGGAGTTGAAGGCCAAGGCAACGGAGATCTGCAACTTTAAGCTTGAATCTGGCTGGTCAGACATCAGTGGCTGGATTCTGCCTAACATTGCTTCGGAAAGCCCTGATTCACTGGCGGAGATTACGGGTAACCCTCTGGATATTGTCAAAGCGTTTCAACAGAGGATTGAGTTGATCGGTGCCTATCTTGATCATGGGGTATATGAAAACACGAAACTCGAAGACTTGGTTGCCCCTGTAGCTGCTGTGCCGGGAGCAGTAGTGACTTCGTGGCACACAAAACCAAATTCCAATGTCATTCCCGGTCAGGTTGCCATGATCTATCGTGAGTTAAGAGATGAGATCGAAGATAAATATGTAGATGGAGCTAAAGCTGCAACGATAGCAGGTATAGAAAAACAAACTAAGATCATTCATTTAAAACCAAGCTCTGTACAGAATGATTGGACTACTAAGTGGAGTAAGGGTGAAGCACGGCTTAAGGTCTCACCACGCTGGAAACGCGAGTGCTGGTTAAATGGTGATAATGTTATTCGAACAGTGGAACCCCACGGTCTCAGTGCAGAATCTTATATTAGCTGGAAGATAGACTACGGACTGTCGGTAGTTGATGAACTTGTGAACGAAGGCCGCTCTTTGGTAAGCGTTGCCCTAGTTGCTGAGCAGTTGCATATCCGCATCTTCAACGAAAACGGAGAAATGGTCGTTGATAAGACGGAGAACGCGGAGAACACGGAGAACACTTTACTTGGTGAGGGAGCTATAAATGCTCTCAAGGAGCAGATAAGTAAGCCCAACTTATCACAGGTAGCCAAGCAGAATATCATTGAAAACGCGATATCATGCGCACGTTACACCCAATGGAGGCATGCCAAAGTTATCGAGGCGGATAAATGGGATTTGCAGCTGGAGGTGACTGGACCGCTTCCGCAAGAAGGAGTAGACCTATATGAATTACGGCCTATAGAAGGTTCTGTATTGCCTGCTGATTATGAGGCGATCGTACTATTAGGGAGTGTGGATGACACTCCTCCAAATCTAGAAGGCGTTACCCCTAAGATTGAAGAGCCTCCTAAACCAGAAGATCCCGAGCCTATTTTTACGCTTAAGAAAGTACTTCCTGGAGAATTAAAGGACGCTGATGGAGAAGTAGTACAAGGTGGTGGTTTACTCCCGCCTGCTTCCCTTCCCAAAATCGGCTGTTTTTTATTTCCATCACCAATGTTGCCATTGGACCTGGTAAAAGCAGCCGTTGAATTAATGCTTAGCATTGGCGTTATGGCAATACCCAGTACCGAAGAGATTGTTATTAAAGGAATGCCCTTTGGCGGGCTTTTGGAGGGAGAAGAGAGTGAAGCTGATGCAGCAGAGAAGTTATTCGAGATGTTGGATAAGCTAGAAGGATACGCCCAAGAATACGATGATGAGAATAATCCAGTAGGCGAACCAGCTTTTCAAAAGCTGGTTAAGTGGAATGATTCATTAAAAGCCGACCCATCGACGGTAATAACTGAAGATGAGGCGAATGCTATAAAAGGTAAATTAGAAGAAATGCTGACTATGCCAGAAGGCAAAGAAGCGACAATATTATTTCAAAGACTAACGGAAGATATTGTCGGAATGGGTCCTCTGCTCGCTATCCCAAAAGAGCCCATAGTTAAGGCTGTTGTCCAAGCCAGCGATCCACTATACATGTTTAACGGTAGCTCAAAGATCGGAGTGGGTGACTGGGTAGTTGGAAAATTCTCAGATGGACTCAGAGCACTGAAAGTAAGCACTATCAACTGGTTTACCGATAGCGATAAAACAGAAACCTTTTCATTAAGTTTTGAAAAGCTGGATGGCAATAAAGAGTTGAAGAAGGTCTATGCCGATTTTCGCGGTGAGCTTATTGCCGAAGGGGCCACGGTCAATAACTCTGAGGTTGACCCAGAGGAGATAGAACTGGAGGACGTGCCGGAGAGTTTAAAGGTTGGTCGCGATGTTTTATTGATGTCTGAAGAAAAAGCGCCTGTTGCGGCAAAGATTGAAAGTATCGATGGTAAAACCGTCACAACCAAGCCACCGGCAACCGGTTTTACCAAAGGTGATTTGATTATTCGTGGCAACGTCGTACTGGCCGGCCATGGCGAGGGCAAACCCGAAAAAATCCTGGGCAGCGGCAACGCGGCGAAGTCCAATCAAGAATTCACGCTAGAAGTTGAACAGGTGTCATTTACGCCGGACGCCACCAAGAGTTCCGGCGTTGCCGCAGCGATCGAAGTCGAAGTGGCCGGGAGAGTCTGGGAGCAGGTGTCGACACTGAAGGATTCAGTTCCCGGCGATCATCACTATGCCATTCGCATGACTGAAGAAGGGTATGTGAAAATCCTTTTTGGTGATGGAAAACATGGCCGCCGTCTGCCGTCGGGTAAAAACAATATTCAAGTCCGTTATCGTGTCGGTTCAGGGCTTGCCGGCAATGTCCCGGTGGGGGGTTTTGAGAAGCCTGTTAAGCCACATCCCCTGGTCAAGGAAGTACATCAACCCCTACGGGCGGCCGGTGGCGGGGATATGGAAGACATGGCTTCTTTGCGCGAAAATGCTCCGTCCACGTTGCTGGCGCTCGAACGCGCTGTCTCACTTGCAGATTTTTCCCACTTGGCAGCCGCCCAAAGCAGCGTCTGGCAGGCGAAGGCGTTTAGCCAGATTCTCCATGGCGGCAGGACGGAAAGCGTGAAGGTGGTGATTGTTCCCGCCGATGGTGTTCGATCCACGGAGATCAATGAGGCAATACGATCCTTCCTCCAGAAGCAAGCGCTGCCGGGCGTTCAGGTGACTGTCGATCATTTTGTCGAAAAGCGCTTCAGTCTCTCAATAACCGTAAGAGTTAAAACCGATGAGTTTATCGCTGAAGAGGTGGAGAAGGCGGTTGCCTCCGCCCTGGTGGATCATTTCACTTTGAAGAACAGAAAGCTTAGGGAGCCCCTCTACCTCAGTGAGGTCTACAAGGTCGTTGAGGGGGTCAAGGGCGTGGAGAATTCAAATTGCGAAATCTTTGAGCAGCCCTCGGAACAGGACGAATCAAAAGAAAAGAAGGCTTTGCAGGTTATCAAAGCCGCTAATGAGAGCACGGTCGTCTACCTGGACACAAATGCAGATAAAAATCCTTCAATGCTTACAGTGACTCACGAGGAATACCAGCCATGAGATATGCATTCGATTCCCGGCTCGGCGAGCAGTTCTATCAATTGTTGCCGGAGGTTTACCGTACCCGCGACAAGAAGGCACGGCAGGCTGGTGGAGGTTCGGGAACTGAAGACCTTGCGAAATACCTGGATGCCCACGGCCATCTTCTGGATCTGATCCATGCAACGCTGGAACAACAGCTAAGAGATGCATTGCCGGAATCCTCACAGGATTGGCTGCTTCCCTATTTTGCCCAATTGCTGGCCGCGAATATCGTCTCCCCGGACTCCAGGGGTAAACATGCCGAGATTGCCCATGCTGTCTCATGGCGACAACGCAAGGGCACACTCAAATGCGCGGAAGAGATTGCCGAAGCGGTTGGGCAGATGGAAGTGGAAATCCAGGAGGGCTGGAAACGGGTGGCCATGACACCGCGCATTGGCATGCCACTGATACCTGCAAAGGCATGGGACGCCACACTGGATATTGATATGACAGTCCCATCCGAGGCGACGCGGCATCCTACACTGCCCGCGGCGATGGTGGACCTGCGTCGGCCTTCACGGGCTGTGGATGCACTGTCCACGAATCCTGCTGCACGGATTTCGAGTTTCGGCGGTGTCAAACAAACATGGCGGCAGGCGAATCTCCATGGCGTTCCGTGCTTTCCTGGTAGCTTTGATGACGTTTCGCGCAGGACGGTGGATATCCGCACACCAAATTCAGGCAAAGGGCATTACCATCATAAACGCCTGCTGGCCTATACGCCGCCACCGACAGGATTGTTTCCATTTGATCCATTAATCAGGACGTGGGATGAGGCTCTGCAAGAAAATTTTATCGAAGTAAAGCATGAGTCCGGCGTGCTGATTTATTCAAACAGGACGGATCGTATCATCGAAATTACAGATAAAGTCACTCTCGAAAAAAAACAGTGCCGAATCGAAGGGATCAATTTCCAAAGTGAATTGGAAATCCCTGAAGGCGGAAAATTGGAGTTGTTTGGTTCCAAAGTCAAGGAAGTGAGTGTCAATACATTTTCCACTGACGAGTTTGTACTAACTGCCACTGATTGCCTCTTTGATGAGCTGTCATCCAAAGGCCGAGTCAAACTGGACAGTTGTACTGTATTGGTAATGGCGTACCTGAACACGCTTGAGGCTATCGACTGTATCTTTATGGGAATAGAAGGCACCGAAATTACAGGTGAAATCGCATATTCACGTATTCCAGAAAATGCCCAAATTAGTTCAGACAGAAAGAAGATGTTTATCAAAAGTAATCTGCAAGATGACACTCAACCTGTTACCGAGCACCCTCAGTTTATCTCCGGTCAGTCCAGCCTTGCATCACGCGCCGTACTTTCTCCCCAAACATCGAAATCCATCTATGAAGGTGCCAGCGACCAAGGTGAGATGGGGTATTATCACCGAGGCAGGAGAAACAGGCCTGTGCATATCACAGGCGATTCTACCGGTAATCTATCGTTAACGCCGCCGACTGACGGAGGCTACTCTCTGGAAGATCTGATTTTTAATGCTGATGTCACCGTGACTGGCGGGAAATTGGTGTTGATTCGCTCGGTAGCACCATCACTGATATTGAATACAGAGCTGTCGTATGATGGCAAGGGCAACGTTATGCCATCGCTTGAAGCAACGGATTGCCTTTTTGGCAACCTTACCGTTGCCAAAGGTCTGACCCGCTTAGAGTACTGCACTGTAATGGATAAAGCTGACTGCAAACATCTGCAGGCCAGCGACTGCATATTTACCGGTAATGTAACTGATGGTGCTGGAAATGAGCCCGAGTCCGGTTGTGTACGTTATTCACGGATTCCGGAAGGTTTAATTGGAAGTGCGCTGAATGTCCACACAGGACGCACCGACACCAATACCCGGGAAACACCTGTATTCATCAAATTTGATTATTGCAATGGTGGAACGCATGAACATCGGATGGCTGTGTTTGGCGAGTCGGGTTACGGCGTGCTGAATCCAGTAACCTCGGATGCCATTCGTTTCGGCGCCGAGGATGGCGGTGAGATGGGTGCTTATCATCATAAGTGTTACAGCCTCAAAGCGGAGGCCGTGCTGGACAAGATGCGGGAGTTTCTTCCCGTCGGTATTGAACCGGTGCTGATTCAGGACACGCGCCTGTTACGCGTGCCGCCTGAGCATCCAATTTCAGAAGAATAGTCAAATAACGGAGGGAAATTATGAAAACCGAGATTTCCAGGGACAGTCATCAACCACAAAAACGCTATTCTGGAGTCTATCAGCAACAGGGGCGCATGCTCACTGACGCCGATTGGAACGAACTGGTTGAAATCCTCAAGGAGCGTCTGAACTATGCACTCAAGGATGTTGTTGGCAACAAAGCATGGAGTATGGGTGGCACGCCACGCCACCGGGCATTAAAAGTCATAAAAGCTTCAGATAGTGATCCTCTGACAATTCAACCGGGCCATGTCTATGTGGATGGCTACCAAGCGGAGGCAAAGCCTGATCCGTTGGAATATCCTACGGATACCCCGCCTCCAGAAACCTTTGACTACGACAAGCAACTGGATTTCCCCTCACCACCGGCTTTGCCCAGAGCGCCAAGTTTGGCAGACAACTATATTATTTACGCCGATGTCTGGGAGCGCACCGTTACCCATCTGATGGATGAACGCCTGGGCGACAAGGGTCTGCACGGCGCCGACACCTGCACACGTAAGCAGATGATGGCACAGGTCAAATGGTGCCCATACGACTCGGTTAACCCGGCAAACAATGACCCCGAGCAATCGGCCAGGAATCCATCCAAAGGCGATGCGGAACTCAGCCTCAAGCTGCATCAAAAAACCATTGAACCTGATCCCTGCGATCCCTGCGCGGCTCAGTTGGACGTGGGGTCGAAGACCGGAAACTATCTATTCCGTGTCGAAGTGCACGATGTCAAAGGTGATGCAGATGCTCCAACTGAAATCACGCTGAAGTGGTCCAGCGAGAACGGTGCAGAGCAGTTCGAAGCCCTACCGACAAAAAAGGAGATGCCTGCCGGATTTATCAGCGATAAATGGGTTTACGATTTTTTCGACATGACCAGCGAAAAGCACCTCGGCGTGCATTTCGGAGAGTCCCCTTGGCAACCTGCTCGGGGTATGCTTAAGGAGATAAAGGAGCCATCGAGTCCATATTCTGTTCCGACAATACCCGGTTCGAGCGGGATGCAGACATTTGTCCGCCGCTGGGATGGATATTGTACATTGAACCTCAGTTCAAAAACCCCCCTTACAGGGGGTATGGACAGGGGTATCGTGTTATCTACCAGAAAAGACTCCAATGCCCTGGGGTATGTAAAAATCGATTCTTCTTCACTCCATATTAATCTTTCATCGATTAATCTCGATATGGTGCTCGATGGTAAGAAATTCGTTGCCGGTGATTACTGGCTGGCCGATGTGCGTGAGGCCGAGCATGATCCGTTGGATCCCGAGAAGAGCAAGCTGATTGAAAACGAACTCCCGCATGGCATTGAGCATCATTACCTGACGTTAGGAACAGTGAAAGGCGGCGTGCTGCAACCCAATCCCGAGGCGGACCGCAAATATGCTTTCCCGCCGCTGACCGAGATGACCCGGATGTTCATGGCTGGTGGTGATGGCCAGGAAGTGGTACCAGGGGACCCTTTAAAGCCTTTACCGCAACCTTTACGGGTTGCTGTGGCAAATGGTGAATGGCCGGTGGAAGGGGCAACGGTGCGTTTTCAGATTGAAGATGGTGGTGGTTCCTTGAGCAGCCCAGCAACTGGCGTAAAAACCAATACCGATGGTATCGCCGAATGCGAGTGGACTCCGGGTAACATCGCAATAAATCCCCCTGCCCCCTGGCCTAAATTTGAAGTCAAGGCGACACTGGTCGATCCGGACAATCCAGCCCAAGACTTGGATCATCCGCCAGTTTTCTTTTATGCCAATCTGATTACGGCGGATCAAGTGGCTTATGAGCCGGGGTGCCCTGTTTCTGGAGAAAACGCGGTGCACAGTCACTTGGCGACTGATCTTGCAGTATCACTGGATTTGGGGACAGATGGGTATTACACCGTCAAGGAGGTTTTGGATGCCTTGCTGTGCAATCTAAAAGCCAAACATCTTCCTTACGATGATCCCAATTGTGACTCCCCCTCAGTAACAGTAAAATCCCTACTCTCAGAGCTAGGGCTGGATTTCGATAATGACGGACACATCACTGTCAGTGATGTTCTGGATACCTTACTTTGCAAGCTGAGAGCCAAGCACATTCCCTATGACCCAACACTCACGGCCAAACGATGGGAAGATATCAACGAAACGAGCGCTAATTTGCCTGACAACGTGCAGAACGCCATCGATCAGTTGGTCAATAATCTGGAAGCGAGTGATATACGATACGAACTCCCACTTTGTGAAACAACGGATTATGATGTGCCTACATTTAAAAAACTGATTGAAGAAAATATTGTAATTGAGGCGGGTGAAACAAACCCCAAAATCAAGGCGGTATGGGACGCCGTGTTGTGTCTGCTGGATGCAAAACACACCCCCTATGATTACAAGAAGGAGGCTGATCGATGGGGAGAGGTGATTGATGAAAGAAGTTGGAATGATATTACCGAGGGATATTCCATAAAGGCTGATTGGGTTAAAAACTTTGGTGGTGGTAACGCCGACTATATAAGAGGAGTGGCGGTTGACTCTGACGGAAATGTTGTGCTCACTGGCACATTTTCCGGGACAATCAATTTTGGGGGTAGCGATCTTACCAGTGAAAGTGATTCAGCCATTTTTCTTGTCAAACTGAAACCTACTGGCGAACACATTTGGTCTACTAAATTCGAAATAAGTAATACTCAGTTTTCCGGGCAATCAGTAATTGTTGATAGCAGCCAAAATATTATTTTAGTTGGTGTCCTTACTTATTTAGAGCAGGCGAAACACTATGGTAACGGTATTTTTCTTGCAAAATTTTCTGTTGAAGGTGGAATTTTGTGGGAATCCGGTTTTCGCGGGCAGGAAACTAGTTTTGGATATACAGCAGCAATAGATAGCGATGATAATGTCATTGTTTCCGGATTTTTTCAGGGAACAATGACTTATGGAAAAGAAGAACCTGTCCTTCATAGTGTAGGCAAAGCTGATATTTTTCTTGCTAAGCTTGGACGTGATGATGGTCAGGTTGAGTGGGCGAATAATTATGGTGGTGAAGAGTACGATGTAGGCCATAATGTAGGCGTCGACTCCGATAATAACATTGTACTGACGGGCTTTTTTCAGGGGACCATCGACTTTGGGGGGGACGCGGGGGAACTTAATAGTCAGGGAAAGTCAGACATTTTTGTTGCCAAGTTTGGTTCTGATGGGAGTTGTCTTTGGGCGCAGCGGTATGGCGGGACACGTTCGGACTATGGACGGGGGTTGGTGTTGGATGAGGAAAAAAACATCTATTTGACAGGCTACTTTCAAAAAGAAATTACCTTCGGTGATGTAAATGATGTACTTACAAGTAAGGATGGGTATGATGTTTATATCGCGAAATTATCTGGTAATGGAGAACATATATGGTCACGCTCCTTCCCCGGTACTAAATCTGATTTCGGACATGCCGTTGCGATTACCACCGATGGCACAGTAGCGCTGGTTGGCTATTTTGCGGGCCAGGTGAATTTCGGTGGGCGTGATTTGGTGAGTCAAGGCGAGACTGATGCTTTTCTTGCCTTGTTCAATCCCGAAGGAGAACATTTGTTCTCGGAATCGATTGGAGGCACTGGAGCAGACATGTCAACTCGACTTGCAGCGGGACCCAATAATAGTCTGATTATCGCCGGTATTCATCGAGGTAATATCAATATTGCAGGTGTAGAGATCAATAGTGCCGGGCAGTCTGATGTATTTGTGGCCCGGTTTTTTCCACCATACAATGGTCCAACTACAGTTCAATCCGCCATTGATCTATTATTGACGGAGTTTGATAACTCAGATATTGCGTATCAACTTCCAAGCTGCAGTAATGTTATATATTCCATCCGTAAACGTTTATTTCCGGTTGATGGTAGCAGCACAGTAAGAGACGTATTGAATGCACTATTGTGTATGTTAGACGCAACAACCATTCCCTATGACCGAAACACGAATGCCGGTTCGTTAAAAGATGGATTCGTTGACAAGTCCGGCGATACCATGACGGGTCAATTGAACATTGATGACGGCTCATCTGATAACATACACAACCTACTCTATGTAAAAGGGATAGCTAATATTAAAGGTTCCATTGTTATCGGTGAAAACAACCATAGAGATGGAAAAATTCGATTGTGGCAGGAAAGCAACAACGACGATGATTCCGTCAGTCACGCTATCGGAACGGAAGTATTTCACAATACTTACGGGGCAGGTAGTAAATATCCCAATAGTATTGGCCATAGATTCTACCGGGGCGGCGGAGAATTGATAGCACAGATTGGTTTTGGTGGGGGTGGTAAACCTGAGAATCGACTAGATTCTTTTTTCCAGGGTAGGATTGGAATCGGTACCACAAACAAGCTTTCAATGCTGACGGTCAAGGGCATAGGTGGTGTCTGGAAAACAGGTAGGGTATCCGTTGAAGAAGGTTCTTCTATAGTACAAGGCGTGGGGACCCGATTTTTGTCAGAATTCGGAACAGGCGATCTTATATGTATAGAAGTCTCCCAAGGTAGAGGTCGTCTTATTGTATGGCCAAGCATTGTCGATACGGTTACCAATGATACGCTTTTACATACAACAAGAGTAAGTCCCAACACACTAACTGGGGCGAGGTACTATAGCTATAGCAGCTTATTCAGAGCTGATGAACGGAACGGAGAACCGAGTTTCATCATATCCCACGAGGGACATGTCGGGATCGGAACAAATGATCCCGGCACTGACTTTCTGGATGTGCGAGGTCGTTGTTACAGTGAGGGAGGGTGGCACGTACCCGAGGCCGACTATGCCGAGTACTTCGAATCCGTCAGTGCCTCTTCCGTTTCTTCTGGCACATCAGTGACGTTAGCAAAAAATGGGAATATCAGGCCATCAAAGAAAGGAGAAATTCCAATAGGTATTGTAACTAGTAGCTCTGCAATCGTGGGCAATAGTTATAAAGAATGGCCGAAAAAGTATCTTCGAGATGAATTTGGCAAATTGATCATGGAGAAGCATCAGGAAGAAATTATGGCTCCTAAGCTGGAAAAAATGAAAAAAGAACGCCAGAAAATCGAGAAGAAAACGATTGAGGAAGAGGTAACCCAAACAGAGGTTGTTTTTGAGAAGAAAAAGTACCGCCAAAAAAAGAGCACCGAGACGGTAACTCGGGAAATAGAAGAGCCTGTATTTGAGGAAGTTGATTTATATGATGCGGAGGGGAAAAACGTAATCGGCAGACATCGGATTCCTGTTATGGAGACCTACGAAGAAGAGATAGAAGTTTTGGATGAGGATGGCCAACCGGTTCTCGTGGGGACAAGGGAACTTGTTACAGAGCAACGCCCAAAATTGAATCCTGATTATGACGAGTCGAGAGAATATGTATCACGCGAGAAGCGGCCTGAATGGAACTGCGTCGGTTTACTGGGACAATTGCATTTGCGTAAGGGGCAACCGGTTGCACCAACCTGGATAAAGATTAAGGACATTTCAGATGAGGTCGAGTTGTGGTTGGTAAAATAGGTGAAACGGAGTGCTGTAGTAGAAGGTATATGAAATCGTACGATAAATATCGGCGGTTACGGGTAAGAGAGGATACAAGGGGGCAGAGTTCATTTATTCAGATGAAGGTTTCTAATATTAGCAAACATTGTTCTCCCAAGGGATATCGACATGTTGAATTCGTGGGGCATCCATTATGTGTATGAATAAGGGTGGTTCAAATATTCTGCTTTTGCTCCGGATATGTTTTCGAAAGGGTTGTTGGTGAGTAGATGAAGACCTTTGCGACAAAGGATAAGCGATCGGCGCCTGCAGTGCGCAAGGCACGTCCATATGTTCACCATCCGATAGGGCCCGTGCAATTGGCGCAGCGGGCGGAGATTCGCCGCATCCTCCGCTCCACAGGCGCGCAGGCCAAACTCACCGTCGGCCAGCCAAACGACAAATACGAGCAGGAGGCGGACCGCGTCGCCGACCAAGTAATGCGAATGCCAGAGCCTAAACTTCAACGCCAGTCCGAACCTGAAGAAGAGGAAGAAACGCTCCAGACTAAACCGCTGGCCAATCAGATAACACCATTATTGCAAAGGCAGGAGGAGCCTCCCGAAGAAGAGGAGGAACTTCAGGGCAAGTCAAAGACCGGTGAAACACACACGGTCACCTCAAACCTTGAATCCCGAATCAACAGAATGAAAGCTGGTGGCCAGGCGCTTGATCCCGCCATCCGTAACTTCTTCGAGCCTCGCTTCAGGCATGATTTCAGCAATGTGCGTATTCATACTGGCTCTGATGAAAATAGATTAGCAACTAAGCTTGGTGCAGCGGCTTTTACTGTTGGTAAGGATGTCGTCTTGGGTGATGCTCAGTATCAACCGGATAGTACCGAAAGTAAGAAGCTTTTAGCCCATGAGTTAACACATGTTGTGCAACAAGAAAGAATTAAATGTTCTCCTGCCCGACCCATGAGAAATTCTATGGGCGGGAAGATACTCCAAAAGGTGTTTACTGAAGACACTGCCATAATAAGAAGGAAGATTTCCTCACAATTCAGTAAAATTATAGAGAACTTGAGCTATAGTGGCACTGATTGGTTTGTCACAGAAGAAAATGCTCAAGAGGTCGTTACAATACTTAAGCATTTGGATCCAGTAGATCTGCAGGACACGTTGGACAAGTTGAAATTGGAAGAAGGCGGCAAGTACTATAGACGGCTTATAGATAATCTTCCTGAAACGGATTTTTTAACTGAACAAAGTTGGTTGATGCCACCACACCCTCAGGTAGGTGATGAGGCCGATAGTCTCGCTGGCAATTCTTTAGTAATGGATTCTTATGTTAATTTCAGGAACAAAACCTGGTCTTGGTATTTTTCTAAGAATGACAGTTTGAAACCATACCACAAGAAACCTGATCAATTTAACTCATGGGATGATTGGGATGATCTGGCAAGCAGCCAAATCGGAATAAGAAAGAGGATGGTAATTGCGAATCTCGGTGGATTTGATAATAACAGTTTTCGCACTATAAAAAGGAGTAATAGCGATTTACAGAAACTGATTAGTGGCTTTAACCAGTGGCCGAATGATTGGTATGCTATTTTTCAATCATCTGATGAAAAGGCAACGAATACCTGCAATATTTTCGTTGGGGAAAGTTTATTCATAGCAGGGAAAAATACTGTTAAAGCTGATGGTAAGTATCATTCAGCAGAAGAAGTATATGACGGCGATGGACCGTTTATCCAAATTGAACCGGGGGCTTTTTCACGGGGTGACATAGACGCTAATGGCTCTCATACTGATGTAATAGTCTCTGTAAATCCCAGCACGGGAGATTTCACTGCACGGAATGGCTACAGTCGAGGAATAATAAGACCTCGGAATTTAGAAGATTGGCGGATACTTCGGCTTTCCTGATGTTATATGAGTGACCTTATATATATCCCTATGTACTATTACTATCCTTGAAAAAGGGGACAAGCTTATCTTGTAACGATATTTGAACAATTATACTAGCCCCATGTCGAGACTAGCATGAATTGAATATGAGATGATGGAACTTATTGCTTATCCGTGTGTCTGATTTATGGGAGATAGCTTAGCTATTAATAAAGGGATATCGGTACGTTGAACTCGTGGAGCATTCATTGTGTGTATGAATGAGGGTGATTTGAACATTCTGCTTTTGTTCCAGACATGCCCCCATAAATCAAGTGAGGTAAGAAGATGAAGACATTTGCATCGAAAGAAAAGCGATCGGCGCCCACGACGCGCAAGGCACGCCCGTATGTCCACTACCCGATGGGTCCTGCGCAACAGGCTCAGCAGGCGGAGATTTGCCGCATCCTTCGCTCCACCGGTGCGCAGGCCAAGCTCACCATCGGCCAACCGAACGACAAATACGAGCAGGAGGCAGACCGCGTTGCTGATCAGGTGATGGCCATGCCAGAGCCTAAACTTCAATGCCAGCCAGAAGGCGAAGAAGAGGAAGAAACACTCCAGACCAAGCCGCTGGCCGATCAAATCACGCCATTGGTGCAACGGCAGGAAGAGCCTCCCGAGGAAGAGGAAGAAATCCTTCAGGGCAAAATGCGGACGGGTGGAGCAGGAGAAGTCGGGTCTGATTCGACAGCACATATTTCAAACCTTCGGGGTGGTGGACAGCAATTACCAAAATCCGAACGATTATTTTTTGAAGCTCGCATTGGTCACAACTTCAGCGGAGTGCGGGTGCATGCTGACAATCATGCCGCAAAAGCAGCAGGATCGATCAACGCACGGGCATTCACGGCTGGTCGTGATGTTGTGTTTGGCAGAGGTGAGTACGCCCCTGGCACAACAGATGGACGCCGTCTTCTGGCTCACGAGCTAACCCACTTAGTGCAGCAAGATGCGGCGGGAGTAAAGCTCCAGCGTCAGCCAGAAAATGAACAATCCTATACCGTTAAGACTGGTGAGAGCATAAGGGAAATTGCTGAAAAATTTAACGTGACTCAAGCAGCTTTGATGATGGCAAATGCAGATAAGGTTCAAATCTGGACAACGAGTTCTGGACGAAAAATCAGAGGATTTAATGCTGAAGAGACGATAGTTATTCCAGCAGAAAAAGCATTATCTGGTGAGGAGAGTGGTGAAAAAGGAGTTTGGGATTATGTCTCAGGATTGTCAGCTATCATTGGCAGTGCAATAACTGGTGCTTGGGATTGGCTAACTGGATTACGTCAAGAGGGAGGAGGCAACACCGGAGAGGAGACAGAAGATGTAGCGCCAACTTGGGCCGCATGTGTGATGCCCGGTCCTACCAAAGGGGGGGCGGGCAAAAAAACAAATATGGATGCATCGTTTGTGGGAAAGATTGATAATGTATGTGGAAGAATGAAGGCAAAAGGCTATAACACAAAAATGTTCTGGGGATACCGTACAGAAGCAGAGCAAGTTCATATCGCTACCGCTGGCAGAACGTTCAAACAATTTACAACATTCATGAATAGCGAGGCTACCAAGGGTCATATCACAGCAGCAGGAGCACAAGGCTATATAGACTACTATGATCCTGATAAAGGTGGTAATGCTATGAGAGATGATGCAAATAAAGCGACTTGGACATTGAAAAGTATGCACAGGCAGGGGAAAGCCGCTGATGTGGTTCATCCCACCGCTTTGTGGAATCCACCTGAAGGTGAAGTCTATTGGAGCTCGCTAAAAACTTCCGCTGAAGATGAGGGGCTTCGAATCGGCCCTCCAGCCAGTGATAAGGCACATGTGCAGGTAACATAGATTTTGGATTAGTATGTTAGGTTAAAGGGTTATGCGGGAAAGAGGTCTGTCGAAAAGTTCTAAAAGTAACGAGAAAAAGCAATCCAATAATATCTATGAGGAATTTGGTTTGAGGACTTCCCCCAATTACGCAGAGATCTATAAAATTCAAAATTGGAATAAACGAGGAGATGTTTATAAGGCGGAATCCAGTGGAAGTGTTGATTCTCGAATTCTGGGGACATAATACTTAATTCATGAAGTCGTATTCAACGTACTCCACCCATATTAATGGGATAGCGGTAATTGCCGGGATGGACTATTAACACTTTAATAGCATGGGATAAAATCAGGAAAAGTAGGAGGTTTTGTGGCAAAGGAGAAGCGATCGGCGCCTGCGGCGCACAAGGCACACCCGTATGTCTACCACCTGATGGGGCCGGTGTAACTGGCGCAGCAGGCTGTTGGTGCATTTCACCTGAATATGTAGGTGCATACGAGGGTTGAGTTGTGCTTATGGGAAAAGAGAGAGTCTATTATGTGGTAATCGGCATGCAAAATAGCCACGGGTCGGTACGCAAATCGGCCACACCCTGATTATATAATAAGCCTCCAAGTGGAGGCGTACAAGTACAATTCTACTTTTTCTTGTTCTTACTCTTTGCTACTGATTGTTTGAACCTGTAGCTTTCGCCGTTCATCTCAAAGATATGACAATGGTGAGTCAGGCGATCCAGCAACGCAGCGGTCATCCTCTCTCCCTGGAAGACCTGTACCCATTCACTGAATGCCAGATTACTGGTAATCAGCAGACTTCCCCTCTCGTAGCGATCAGCAAATACCTGGAACAATAATTCTGCCCCGGTCCGGCTGAAGGTAAAATAACCAAGTTCATCACATATCAAAAGCTCGGCTCTGTCCAGTTGACTCAGGAATCGTTCCAGTTGATATTGCTTTTGTAATTCCTCTAAGCGATTCACCAGCGATGCGGTCGTAAAGAAGCGTACTCTTCTTCCCTGCCTGCAAGCTGCCAAGCCTAAAGCAATCGCCAGGTGGGTCTTTCCAGTGCCGGGACTGCCAATGAAGCAACAGTTTTCTCTTCTATCAATCCATTGACCTTGAGAGAGCCCCAGAACCTTCTGTTTGTTTAGCGAAGCCATGGCACTGAAGTCATAACTCTCAAAGTCCTTATGGGCCGGGAAGCTCGCCTGTTTGATGCGGTTTTTAAGGGCATTAGCAGATCGGGTAGAGGCTATGATGCGGGAAAGAAGATATCGGGTCGAAAACGCCATTTGGTGGTAGATAAGCTGGGTTTGGTGATGGCCGTGGTGGTTCATGCCGCTAATATTCAAGATCGCGATGG
Organism: uncultured Pirellulales bacterium; assembly: GCA_964653075.1. Classification (GTDB taxonomy): domain Bacteria; phylum Planctomycetota; class Phycisphaerae; order Sedimentisphaerales; family Anaerobacaceae; genus NIOZ-UU13. The sequence continues at coordinate 12,365 of CAZZAX010000033.1, read as the reverse complement.
CGCGAAACTTGTTTTGCGTAAACTGGCCCCTGATGGGCTGGCTGGCCGGTTCAGTCGTTTGACGTTGATCTGGGCCGATGGCGGCTATGCCGGCAAGCTCATTGATTGGGTAGCGGATTTTGGTCATTGGATTTTGTGGATTGTCAAACGATGTGACGATGTGAAGGGATTTGTGGTTCTGCCTCGGCGATGGGTGGTCGAACGAACTTTCTCGTGGCTGGGTAAGTATCGCCGTTTGAGCAAGGACTATGAGTCTTTGACAGACAGCAGTGAAACGATGGTTCAGATTGCTATGATTAACCTTATGATTAATAGGTTGAAACCAGGCTGATTGAACTTTTCATATACTTTCTTAAGTATATATATCTTTTCAAGGGCTTCGAGTTTCCCCAGTAGTGTTTTCGAGCATAGTTGCAGATGCACTTTTTGCACCACAACCTCAACCCGTCCTTGAGACTACGATTCTTATGAAACTCACTCTCGTCTTTCCACTCTTTACATTTGCTGTACCGTTTCATCTTCGCCTCTCGGTCTATGTTTTACTACTAATTCCAGACAGCCAAATAAACCAGCAGGAATTTTACATCTTTCCTTTTCGATTTCTTTTCTTAAGGCCCAATATTCATTATTCTTGTTTTTAAATTGTCTAAATAATATGTTAAAGTATACAAACAAATTCATACGAAAATCCTTTGATACATCTAATGCTGTTTCAGCTCAATAGGTAAATATTGGATGAGAATACGAACTTTCTGCCAATTTTTTGTTGTGCTTTGTACTGCGGTCATCGCGATAGCCAAGCCGTTGGCAGCAGATGTGCTGAGTGTCCACCCAAAGAATCCACAGTATTTTACCGACGGATCGGGCAAGGCAATTTATCTTGGGGGACATCAGATATTTGTGGATCTTCAGGATAATTCGTTCAACAAAGAGTTTATCAGATACAAAGAAAGGACCTTGGGCTGGGATAGGTATTTGGGATTTCTAAAGGCCCATGATTTTAACTACCTACGTAATTGGGTGATATGGAGCACTGGCAGTGGAGCAATGGCACCGAAAAATAAAGCCATTGCCTTTCCTATGCCCTATAAGCGGGTAAAAGGATATGGTAAGGCAAAGGATGGAAAAGACAAGTTCGATTTACTCCAATTTGACGAAGTGTTCTTCCAACGAATGCTCAAAAGATGTGAGGACTTGCAGAGGTATGGGATATATGTGTCTATCATGCTCTTTGAAGTTTATGGATTTTTAGATGGTGAAGCATGCGGAGATCCGAAACAAACTTTATGGGATGGAAATGTATTTAACAAACAAAATAACATTGATGGCATTCACGTCGATTATGATGGCAATGGAAATGGAATTGAATTCTTCTACACCCAAGATAAACGGATTCTACAATTGCAGAAAGAATACGTCAAGAAGGTCATTGATACAGTTAATCACCTCGACAATGTGCTTTATGAGATTGCAAACGAACTTGAGTCACCAGAATGGCAATATGGATTGATTAAGTTCATAAAGCGCTATGAAAATACCAAGGCTAAACAACACCTTATTTTGATGTCTGCCGGGGGAAGAACCAGTAGCGGTGGTTGGAAACAGATGGGAAGGGAGGTAGTTGTTAATAGTTCTGCAGATTGCTTCGCAGTTGCCGGTAGTTGGCAATCAGGGCGTTATAGAAGAAAGGATCCACCTGTTAATAATAGCGGCAAACCGGGAATCGTGGATATGGACCATGTTGCACCGGGTAGTCATGATGTTGAATATATTTAGAGCGCTTTTACAAGGGGGTATCATTTCAATCTTTATGATAAACCATTTGAAAGTCCTGAAGCAGAAGGTCCTGAATGGGAATGTATACGTCATAATGTAAAAAAAACAGTTGAGTACGCGAAGAAATTGGACCTGGCAAACGTTAGCCCTACTACGAATTTAGCATCAACAGGTTTTTGTCTTGCCAAACCAGGGTATCAGTATGTTGTATACCAGCCAGAAGACGTACTTTTCACGGTATCAGGTTTAAGAGGCGGTGCATTGTATTACTATGAGTGGTATAACACGAAACAAAGCAAGGTCGTAACCAGTGGGCGACTCAAGCCATCCGGCCAAAAAGAAACATTCGAACCCCCGAACAAAGGATTCGTGTTATATCTTACTTCTCTGCCCACAGCCGGTAATTCTGATGTTTGCTGTAAAGTTGGCAAAAGATAGAGTTTCGCGGTAAACAATATATGTTGACATGGATCTCGAAACAAGGCTAGAAGGACTATACTATGGAACAAACAGCAGAGTTTTGGAGAGTGATGAGCCGTCGTGAGTTTGTCCGAGCCATAAGCTTAGGCACAACCTCGATTATACTACCAGGATGTACTGGGAGCATAAACTCGACAACAGGTGAAGTATCGCCTGACAAGCCGAACATCATCTTCATCATGGCCGACGATTTAGGTTATGGTCATCTTGGCTGCTATGGCCAGAAGGAAATACGAACACCAAACCTGGATCGAATGGCTACCGAGGGAACGAAGTTCACACAAGTCTATGCGGGTCACTGTGTTTGCGCACCATCAAGGAGCGTGCTCATGACAGGAAAGCATACTGGCCACACTTCTGTTAGGGTCAACGGTGGAGGCGCGCCATTATTGCCGGAAGACATCACAGTCGCTGAAGTGCTCAAGGAGGCGGGCTACACCACTGGACTTTTCGGCAAGTGGGGCCTGGGCGACCATGGCACCACAGGCGTTCCGTACAAACAGGGCTTCGACGAGTTCTACGGATACTTGCATCAGGTCCATGCCCACTTTTTCTATCCCTGGTTCCTCTGGCGAAACGATAAGAAGCACATTCTTACTGAAAATGAAAATGAACAGAGGCAACAGTATTCACACGATCTCATTGTCAAGGAGTCACTGGACTTCATTCGACGTCACAGAGAAGGGCCTTTTTTCCTGTATGTGCCGTTCACGATTCCACACTTCGAACTTCTGGTGCCAAAGGATTCTCTCAAGGAGTACGAGGGTAAGTTCCCCGAACCAACTCCCTATATCGACAACCGACGACACTATGCCGATCAACCTGCTCCGCGGGCGACTTTGGCCGCGATGATTACGCGGATGGACCGCGATGTGGGGCGCATTTTCGACTTGCTGAAGGAACTAAAAATCGACGACAATACAATCGTCTTCTTCACCAGCGACAACGGTGGCTATCGGCTGGCGCGTCCGGGCGAGCCCGACTTCTTCCAAGGCAACGGCCCGCTTCGTGGTGGCAAGGGAAACTTTTACGAAGGGGGCATTCGCGTGCCCATGATCGTTCGATGGCCCGGGAAAGTCGCGCCAGGTGCTACTGACGATTTTCTCTGGGCTTTCTGGGATGTGATGCCTACATTGGCGGAGCTGGCCGGCGCGAAGACGCTTGCCGGTATCGACGGCATCTCCGTGATGCCGCGCCTACTGGGACTGACTCAAGAACAGCCTGACAGATTCCTTTACTGGGAGAAGATCCCCCAGGGCAAAGGGGGTACGCCAGCGTGGTCACAGGCCGTTCGTTGGGACAAGTGGAAAGCGGTGCGTAACAAACCTCGTTTACCATTAGAGCTTTACGATCTGGAAGCAGACATTGGAGAGAAAGATAACGTCATCGAAAAGCATCCCGATGTGATCGAGAAGATCGAAGACTACCTCAAGACGGCACGTACCATTTCGCGTACCTATCCACCGCAAGAGCCGAGTTGGAGCTACGACCGGTTGGATACAGGGTATGTCAAGTAGTGTATATAGATTGACAAGAGAACACAATGAACATCAGATCAAAGTATAAAGCTTCGAGCGTAAATGGTGGTGCCATTGGAGGACTATTGGCGGTAATCTTATCAGTTGTGATTATAGGCCTGAACAACGAGTCGCTCTTGGCGCACGAGAACACGTTGTCTTCGTATACGCGTTTGCTCCGGCCGGAAGATGCAGACCAAGGTGCACTCTACAAAGTGTCTGCGTCAGACCAGTCCACGGAAAGCTCCCGCTGTCGGCTGACACTGAACCTGATCGATGCAGCGACAAAAGAATCGCTGCCAGGCCTGGTGCGAATCACAACGTCCGACGGCCACATAGAGGTGCTGGAGGGTCTTTTCAATCGCGGCACGGGTCTGCGCCAACAACACCCGAGCAAGGACTGGTACATCATGCTCAAATCAACCACCGTATCTGTGCCAAGGGAGCTGTTGAGAATCGAGGCGTTCTCCGGCCTGGAAACTGAGCTGGCACAAAAAACGATTGACCTGACGGACCAAACCTCCGCCGAGGTCACCCTGCCGCTTGTCCGATTCCACCATGCGGCAACAAACAGCTGGCGCAATGACAATACGCATCTTCATCTGATGTCACTTAGCCGGGTTCAGGCCGATCAATACCTGAAGTCAATCTCCCGAGCAGATGGACTGGAACTCGTCTTCGTTTCCTACTTGAGGCGAGCCAAAGCGGAGCGGAACTACATTTCCAATACGTACACTCAGCAGCAGTTGCAGCAAATCTCCGGACATGGAGTGATGTTCGGCCACGGCGAAGAACACCGTCACAATTTCGGTTCGGGAGGCAAAGGATATGGCCACGTGATGTTCTTGAATATCAAAGAGCTAATCCGACCAGTAAGCATTGGGCCGGGTATCATGGGCGAGGGAATGGACCGGCCGCCGCTGCGCCGCGGTATCGACAAGGCACATCGTAACGGAGCAACCACCATTTGGTGCCACAACGCATTCGGTTTCGAAGAAGTTCCCAATTGGATTGCCGGGGTGCTCGACGCCCACAACATTTTCGACGGCGGCAGCCAGGGCAGCTATGAAGACACGTTCTACAGATTCATGGATATCGGCCTGCGGGTGCCGTTCTCTACTGGGACAGATTGGTTCATTTATGATTTTTCACGAGTTTACGTCGAGGTCGAAGATCCGCTGACCGTCGAGCGCTGGCTGGACGGACTTGAGAAGGGTAGAACCTTCATCACTAATGGACCGCTCCTGAAGTTCTCTCTCGATAAATATAATCCTGGCGATGTTGTTCGACTGGCGCAACCACGGGAATTGAATATCTCCTCACGCACGGTCGGTCGGTGTGATTTCCAGAAGATAGAAGTGATCTACAACGGTCGCGTTGTGCAATCGGCGCCGAGCCGGGCGGTGGGCGGCCACTTTGAGGCCCGGATCACGGCGCCGCTGTGGATCAATGAGCCCGGTTGGGTCGCGCTGCGCATCAGTGCGGAACAGAAGAATAAATTGGGCGCACCACTATTCGGACACACCGGCGCAGTCTATGTGGAAATAGCAGGAAAGACCATCTTCAAGCCCGAGGTGGCCAAGAAACTGATCGCCAATATGAACGAGGCCATGCGCACGATCCGAGAAAAGGCGAGCTTTGCCAATGACAAGCAGGCCGATGAGATACTGAACGTCTACCGAGAAGGCATCGCGAGTCTGCGCAAGCGACTCGAGAAACAATGATGCAGTATTGTGTTGATAAAACGATATAGCAGGAGACATATAATGAGTGATAAAAGCAGATTGTCGAGCCGCAGAGATTTCCTCAAGTGCGCTGCAGTCGGTGTGATGGGCACGTATGGGATGCCGTATCTTGTCGCAAGCTCGGCTCTGGGCGCCGGCGCCCCCAGCAACCGGATTAACGTCGGCTGTATCGGCACAGGCAACATGGGTTTCACCGACTTACAGGGCCTGATGCATCAGGACGACACCCAGATTGTCGCGGTGTGCGACGTAAACCGGGGCAGCTTCGGATACAAAACCGCTTCACAGTTTCGCGGACGCGAACCGGCCCGCAAACTGGTTGAAGATTACTACGGCGGGGAGAAACGTTCAGGTGTTTATAAGGGCACAGATGCTTATAACGACTTTCGTGATCTGCTAGCCCGTGACGACATCGACGCGGTATCGGTTTCCACACCAGACCACTGGCACGCCATCCCGACAATAATGGCGGCCCGGGCGGGAAAGCATATCTATTGTCAAAAACCATTGAGTCTGACGATTGCCGAGGGCCGTGCCATGGTCGAGGCGGTTCGCCGATATAGGGTGATTCTCCAGACGGGCAGCCAGCACCGCTCCAAGCAAAGGATGCGATTTGCTTGCGAACTGGTCCGCAATGGCCGGATCGGCCGGATCAAGCGTGTGCTGACAAGTCTGGGTCGTCACGGATTGCGCTTCGACCTGGATACATGGGATCCTACTCCGGTGCCCGACGGCTTTGACTATGACCTGTGGCTGGGCCCGGCGCCGTTGGCGCCTCATCACGAGCACCGTTGTTTCTATACCTTCCGCTTTCTCCAGGATTACTCAGGCGGAGAGACCACCAACACTGGTGCCCACAAGTTTGACATTATCCAGTGGGGCCTGGGCACTGAGCGAACCGGACCGGTGGAGATTGAGGACCTGGGCAGCGAGTTTCCGAAAACAGGTTTATTTGACACGGTCAGCCGGATTCACTTTCGAGCGCGATATGCCAACGGTGTAGAGCTAATTTGCACACCGGGCGGTATTGGTGGCGCAGTCCGGTTCAAGGGTACCGAAGGTTGGGTACACATGGACTGGAATTCCTTTAGTACGCACCCCGAATCCCTTATGGACACCGTGATCGGACCGAACGAAATTCATCTCTATGAAAGCAGTGACCATAAACGTAATTTTCTGGACTGCATCAAGTCGGAACGGGATCCGATTGCTCCTGTAGAAGTGGGGCATCGTTCGGCCAGCATCTGTCACCTGGCCAATATTGCCATGAGACTCAATCGCAGACTTCACTGGGATCCGGACGAAGAAAGTTTTATCAACGATGAGCAGGCAAATCGCTTGCTGAGCAAACCCATACGCACCCCGTGGCACCTGTAGGGAATTCCATGGGATAAAAACCGATTGCATAGGAGTTCGGATATGAATCGAACCTTCATCACCGTGATCACATGCGTCCTATCCGCCGTGGCGTGCTCGCCCATCGAGGCAGCAGTATCGGCCTTTCCGGGCACCCAGCCACTGGAATGGCAGGAAGAAGATCTTTCCACGCGGCTTATGGAAGGAGCTCACCGATTCATTGACAAGCAAATTCAAGCGGCTTGCGTAAAGCGCGCACGGTTCTGGAAGTACGACACTTCGTCAAAACAGGCTTACGAAACCTCTGTAGCCGAGAACCGTCAGAGACTTTGCACGATTATTGGGGCTGTGGATACCCGGCTACCTACGAGTATGGAGCGATTCGGCGACGATACCAATCCCGCTCTGGTAGCTGAGACTGCTAAATATCGTGTTTTTCAAGTGCGCTGGCCGGTATTGAGAGGTGTCTTTGGTGAAGGATTACTCGTTCAGCCAAAGCAAAGGACGTTGGCTCATGTTGTTGTCGTACCGGATGCCGATCAAACGCCCGAACAACTTCTCGGACTCTCGCCCGGGCTCGATCCACAACAACAGTACGCCCGTCGTCTGGCCGAGAACGGATTTGAGCTTGTCATCCCGGCGCTGGTGAGCCGCCGCAAGATCGACACCGAGGACGCAGGAATCAGGAGATCCGATCAGACGTATCGCGAATGGATCTATCGCCAGGCATTCCACATGGGACGGCATATCATCGGTTACGAAGTGCAGAAAGTGCTGGCGGCCGTTGATTGGTTTGAGAGACAAAATGCGTCGGCGCGGATCGGTATAGTTGGCTATGCTGAGGGCGGTCTGATCGCATTCTACACAGCAGCCATCGATACGCGGATCCATGCTGTGCTGGTCAGCGGTTACTTTGATGCTCGCGAAAACGTGTGGACCGAACCGATCTACCGCAATGTGTGGAGCCTGCTGAGCCGGTTCGGCGATGCGGAGATTGCCTCGCTTATTCTTCCGCGCTCGCTCGTGGTCGAACACAGCCCCGCGCCTACCGTGACGGACCACAAGGGCGACTGGCGCACGCCGATTTTTAACTCGGTACGGCAGGAGTTTGATCGCATACCCGTTCGGCGCCGATTCCTTCAGCCCATTTTAGTCCACGACGACAGAGCTCCAACCGGACCCGGTTCAATCCGCGCGCTCGAGGCATTCGCAAGTAGATTGGGAGTTGAGACCGACATGGCTCTCTCGAACGAGCTCCCCGATGAGCGACGACGCTCGTTCCAGCCCGACAGCCGGCATAGACGGGCTGTGCAACAGCTTGAAAATCAGATCCAATCTCTTGTGCGAAAATCAGAACACGTGCGCGACCGGTTTTTTCTATACGATGTCATGCCGGAACTGGCCGAGCGCCGATGGAGTACTGAACGTCGTCTCGACACGCATTCGGTGGAGAAGTTCGTCAGGGGCGCCGAGCCTTTTCGGGAACAGTTCCACACGGAGGCCATGGGGCGTTTCGAAGAGCCGCTCCTTGCGCCAAATCCGCGCACGCGTCGGATTCTTGATGTGGAAAAATGGACGGCGTATGACGTGGTGCTTGACGTGTTTGTCGATGTATTCGCCTGGGGTGTACTGGTCGTACCGAAGGATATTCCACCGGGCAAGCGACGCCCGGTCGTGGTTTGTCAACATGGACGCAACGGCGTACCGCGGGACACAATCGACGGGGACAAGTCGGCGTATAACAACTTCGCGGGGCGCCTGGCGGAACGGGGCTTCATCACATTCGCTCCGCATAACCTGTATCGTGGGGAAGACCGCTATCGTTGGCTCGACCGCAAGGCGAACACAATCAAGGCAACGCTCTTCTCATTTATCATATCTCAGCACGACCAGATTTTACGCTGGCTGGAAACGTTGCCATTTGTGGATGGTGAGCACATGGCGTTTTACGGTTTAAGCTATGGGGGCGAGACGGCTGTGCGCGTGCCGTCGATTCTCGAAAAGTACTGCCTTTCGATCTGCTCGGGAGACTTCAATCAATGGACACGGAAAGTTGCAGCCACCGACCAACCCTTCACTTTCATGCGGACCATTGAATGGGAAATGCCTTACTGGAACCTCGGGCACACGTTTGACTATGCCGAGATGGCCTACCTGATGGCACCGCGACCCTTCATGGTTGAGCGGGGCCACTTGGACACGGTGGGCCGGGACCGCTGGGTGGCGCACGAGTATGCAAAGGTACTTTGGCTGTACTCCCAGCTCGGCATAGCCGACCGCACGAAGATCGAGTTCTTCCAGGGCGGGCACAGCATTAACGGAGAAGGTACGTTTGAATTCCTGCACGAGCATCTTGACTGGCCCGCGCCGTCGGATTAGCCTATCAACTTGTTCGACATTGCTTCGATACGCTAAATGGCAAGGAGTACTCTTCATGACGATTAATACTAAACGTGTACGCAGGTTGCAAATGAATATTCTGTAATGTCGAATTGCTGTTTTTTCAGCACATAAATATCGATTATTGATTAGTGATTGTTTATAATTGACAGCGAATGAGATATATTGATACGAATATTTAGAAATCGGGAAATAAGTGGTGTTCTCATTTTATGAACAGGAGGTGTTCTATGAAAAAGTCATTATTAATCCTGACACGTCGGTCGTTTATCAAGAAAAGTTCGGCGGGATTGGCCGGTGCGGCTTTGGCCGGTGCAGGGACAAGCTCTCTTTATGGAAATGTGATGAAAAAGACAAACAAGTTAGCTCTTCTTGGCGGTACACCTGTGCGAACAAAGAAGTTTCCTTCGACCTGGCCCATTTTTGACGAGAATGAGGAGAAAACCCTGTTAAAGGCGCTTCGCAACCGAAACTGGTGCTGTTTGAGAGGTAATTTTGTTTACGACTTTGAAAAGGTTTTCGCTGAGGCGATGGGTTCGCGTTACTGCACTTTATCTAACGGAGGAACTACGGCGCTTAGCGCTTCTTTGCATGTGCTTGACGTTGGGCCTGGAGACGAAGTTATTACCACGCCGAACACGTTTATCGCAACCATTAACGTTATATGCAATACCCATGCACTGCCGGTGTTTGTTGATATTGACGGCGATACCGGCTTGATGAACGCCGAGTTTTTAGAAGAGGCCATAACGGAACATACAAAGGTGATACTGCCTGTTCATTTGGCCGGGTATCCGGTTGATATAGAGAAAATTATGGCCGTAGCTAATAATCATAAGATTCCGGTTGTTGAGGATGCGTGCCAATCGGTGTTTGCCGAGGTAAATAACAAAAAGGTCGGCACGTTCGGGACCACGGGCTGTATAAGTTTTCAGGAGTGGAAATCTTTAGTTTCCGGCGAAGGCGGAGCCGTATTAGGAAATGATGAAGAGATTATGCGCAGATGTGCAGCGTTTGTGAACAACGGAAGAGACCCTAAAAGGGCCAAGAGGGGCTATCCTTATGCCGGGTCTAATCATCGAATGACCGAGTTTCAGGCCGCCATTCTTACAGAACAGTTTAAGCGTTTTAAGAAACAAGATGCGGTCCGTCAAAAGAATGGGAAATACTTAGAGAAAAAACTAAGTGAAATTCCCGGCCTTAAAACCAGAAAGCGGTATTGTGAAGAAACAAGAATAACATACGTCAGCTTTGAGTTGGATTATGATAAGCAGTATTTCAACAATGTTCCTGCATCAAGATTTGCTCAGGCACTTCGGGCTGAAGGTGTCCCCATATCAGGGAGAGAAATGAGATATGGAAGAGGCTGCCATAAGGAAGGAATGCTGGAAGAGCACCTTAGTTCAGATGCGTTTCGGGCCTCATTCTCCAAGGCGCGACTTAAAAAATACAGGGAATCCTTGCTGTGTCTGCCGATTATGGATAACGTCAAGCCCAGCGGCAAAGAAATACTTTCCATGGACAGCAAGATAGCTTTTCTCGAGCGCAAAAAAGACATGGACGATATTATAGAAGCCTTTGCAAAGGTCGCAAGGAATGTCGATAAGCTGGCATAGAGGAAGTTCGCACAGCATACCGAAGTCCTTGGCAAAATCCATTCGTAGAGAGATTCAGCCGCACTTTCTTGCTCACGCATCCAGTTCTTGAAGAACCTTTGTCAGGTGCGCGTGCGAGCGGACTGCCTCTTCCTCGGTGCCGCACTCGACCGAGAGCACGCCCCTGTAGCCAGCCTTCTTCAACCGCCCAACGAGCTTCTTCCAGTCAATGACGCCGTCGCCGCACGCACAGCCAACGGCCGTGCCGGTGACCTTGCCCCGCTCCGCCTCGGCCTGCTTGACCGAGATGTCCTTCGCGTGCACATGCACAACCTTGTCGATAACCGCTTCGAGCATCTCGTACGGATCCGAGCCAGCGAGGAAGGTGTTACCACAATCAAAGTTGCATTTGATCCACGGCGAATCTACCAGCGTGAGGATGCGCTTTATGCGCTCGATCTTCGCGGTGTACGGCCCGTGTTGCTCGACGGCGATGTAAACGCCGTTCTCTTCGCACGTCTCGGCAATCGCCCGCAACGTGATGCGCATGATGTTGTAAGCTTCGAATTCGTCAATCCACTCGGGCGGATACATGTCCTCGGTGATCTGGACGACGTTCACACCCATCGCCCGGGCATAGCGAATGCCGCGCCGGGCATAGAGCACCCCGTATTCGGGATTGAGCAGGTCCGAGTGCGACGACAGCCCGCTGATCTTCACGCCGGCTTCCGCGCACAGGTCTCTGATGAGCTTCGGGTCGGTGTCCATGCTCGTCACATGGCAATACCTGGAGTTGGAGAGTAGGCAACGGCCATCCAGGAAGCAAGGCTCGACCCACTTGTAGCCAATCTGACCCGCCCGCTTGATGCCGTAAGCGAGGCTCTTGTCGGCGTGCCGGACGTATTCGAGGTTGATGCCGATGCCCATACGGCTGTTGGGACCCCACGGCACGTCCGGCTTGGATGCCGGGGTTGCTCGGGCCGTCTCGCTCACCGACGCGGCCACGACGGTGCCTGCCGCACTGGCGGCGCCCTTGAGGAAATCGCGACGATCCATTGGCGAAGCTGCCAAGCCATCACTTTTCGCGTTTGTAGATTCTGACATTGGAATTCTCCTGTTTGAATTGTCGCAACGCAACTGGTATCTGTTCAGCGGGTTGCTCGGCTGACACGGCTGGCCACACACTCATTGTGGTATTCTACTGCCCCACCGGCAGTTGTCAAACTTTTCTTGTTTAAAGTGACGGTTTTTCAGGTGGATCATGGGCGGGGGTTTGACTGGCGCGCACATCGGCCACCACAAACCGGAGGGTTCGCCGTCAGGTCGCCTCATGACATTGTTATAATGCCCCGGATAGACAATCCCCGATTCATGGGAAGAGCCACAGTTTTTGAAGGGGGGTCTAAAAGTCATATAATCGATACATTTATTTCTCACCGTCTACTTAATTAATTACGAGTTTTTGTGACGCGCAGCCGGCACAAATGCTCTATTGG